>JAZODX010000176.1:0-31646 GCA_045597265.1 Eubacteriales bacterium
ATCCGTGAGGGTGGCCGTACCGTTGGTTCGGGCGTCGTTATCGACATCGTTGAGTAATTAACCTTTATCGCAGGGCGGATACCGCGTATCCGCCCTGTGTTTCTTTTTCATTTCATATTGATTTGAAAGAATACTTTCGAATTTATCTTTGGGGATTGGTGAAATTCCATACCGGCGGTAGAGTCCGCGAGTCGAAAGACCGATAGGGTGAAATTCCCTGACCGACAGTAAAGTCTGGATGAGAAAAGATAAGAAGGTCCCCGTGTATCCGTTTGGATGTGCAGGGATTCTCTTTCCTCCCCTGAATTGCATCTGCATAATGGAGGAAAACATATGCAAAACAAACGAAATAATACGCTCCGTATGGTGATGTTGGCGCTCTTCAGCGCTCTTGCCTGTGTGATCATGATGTTCGGTCCTCGTATTCACGTCGTGTTTTTAACGCTTGACCTGAAGGATCCGATGATTACGATTGCTGCTATGCTGTTCGGTCCGACATCGGGCGTGATCATTGCACTTGTGGTGGCAACGGTCGAGTTGTTTACGCTCAGTAATACCGGCCTCTATGGTTGGTTGATGAATTTCTGTTCTTCAGCTGTGTTTGCTGTCCTTGCCTCTGCAATTTACCGTCGCGGACGCAGAATGTGGTCGGCTGTGATTGGGCTGATGACTGCCGTGCTTGGATTGACTGCCGTCATGCTTGCGCTCAATCTGCTTGTTACTCCCCTCTACCTCCACACGACGGTGGAGGAGGTGAAAGCACTTCTTCCGTCTCTTTTGCTCCCCTTTAATTTCGTCAAGGCGTCTCTCATTGCCGGCTTGGTGATGGTTCTTTATAAGCCAATTTCGCTTGCGATGAAAAAGGCTCGTATTACCGAGAGTGTTGAAGGGGAAGGGAAGATGAGCCCCTGGAAAAGCATTGTATTTGCTGTCATTGGACTTTCCGTGATTGCGGTTTGTATTTTTGTTTTCATCGGATTGATGGACGGCAGCTTTTCGTTGGTTCAGCTCCCCAATTCGGTGCGCAAATAACGATAAGAAAGGTAAGACGAAATCATGACGGAAGCCATCAAAACGTTTTTCCTTGAGATACTCGGACCGGAATGGAGCGTGATTCTTTGCTCCATGATCCCGATTCTCGAGCTGCGCGGAGCCATTCCTTTTTTCTGCGCCTATCTGCCGTGGTATACGAATTTATCTCTCGCCGTACTCGGCAATTGTATTCCGGTTCCCTTTATCCTGCTCTTTATCCGGCAGATTCTCGGCTGGATGAAGACCTGTCGGGTCGGCTTCTTGTGCAAAACGGCTGAATGGCTTGAGCGAAAGGCGAATAAGCACGCCGATAAGGTAAACCGCTATGCCTTCTGGGGGCTTTTCGTCCTGGTTGCCATTCCGCTTCCGGGGACCGGTGCATGGACCGGCTCGCTTGTAGCCGCACTCTTTCGTGTGAAACCAAAGCAGGCGGTTCCCGCAATCGTGATCGGTGTCCTTACCGCGGGTGTCATCGTAACTTTGATCAGCTACGGTGTGCTCTCTTTCCTTTCGTTTTTGCTTTAATATACGTTTCTTCGGGTGCCGTGTAATTTTGCACGGCACCTTTTTTGCCGTTTGACTGAAAAATGCTTGTGACGTAAGACCAATGTCATTCACTTAAGACGTAACATTTGTCATGTTGTACGATGTAGGGGCGAACGAAGTTCGCCCCTACAAGAAAATTTTTGTGTATATTGACAGCCATGTTTGCTTAAGTGAATGACATTGGTCGTGAGACGGGGAACTTTTTGAAAACCGTGTGAAGGGGGAGACGGGATCCATCCGCGGGTGCAATCGGATGGTATGAGAAAGTTCGTTTGTGCAGAGTGTTTTTTTGTGTGATAATATTGACAATTAGAAGAAAAAATGATAAAATGGTCAAAATAGGATTAATGCTTTTTTCTGCTCTTTCGCCGCCAAGAAATTGATAAAATCATGCAATCTTCTTCTGCTGAAAAAGCAGTGTTCGATAAACGGAAATCCATGGGAGGAAAAGAAATGAAAAAACGAATTTTGGCTATGCTGCTCGCCGTTATCATGGCGGTCTCGCTTCTGCCTGCAGGCGCTTTTGCTGCAGACACGGGCTCAGGCTCGTCCGATCCCGGTGTTGTATTTACCAAAACGATTTTGCCGGCGACGGAAGCCTCGCCTGCCAAAATCAAATTGGAAGCATATACGACAGGATCGACCTCTTCTACAGAGTCGCACCTGCCGACCGATATTATCCTCGTGCTCGATCAGTCGGGGTCAATGGATGAAACGTTGTCAGGCGGAACGAAGCTCTCCGTGATGAAAAGCGCGGTTGCAGACTTCGTGTCGGCTGTTGCCGAGATGAACCGTACCGGCGGAGGAGACCTCTACCGCGTTGCGGTCGTTGGCTTTGCCAGTGAATCGGGTTACAGCGATAATACCGAGATTCTGACGGCAACGAAGAGCAATACGGTTACCTCCACCACCTACGAGGTTGTGTCGGGAGCGCTTGACACTGAGGAAACCTATTACATTCGTGACGGAATGGCATATAGTGCGATTACCTACCGGGAAGTTTGGGGAATTGCCGCATGGTATACCACGGGACGTTTTGCACAGAGAATTGATACGTCGGAATATACGGTTTATACACGTAAGGATACGACGAGCGAAGTGATCTCTTACGGCGTCTCCTACAACAATCTGACCGAGGTACACTATGCAGGGGCGTTGATTAATTGTACTGACGCCACCATTTCCGCATCCGGGCATATCGGCGCCGCTGTCGCAGCGCTTGACGGAAACGGCGCGACGAGAACCGACCTGGGTCTGGAAATAGCCGCAGAAATCTTTGCAGCCCAGGACTATACCTCTGCCGCAAACAAAAATCGCCAGAAGGTTGTCGTGCTGATCACCGACGGTGTTCCCACGACGAACACTGCCTTCGACTCTACGGTTGCAAACAACGCCGTTGCCAACGCGAAGGAAATGAAGGATGCCGGAGCACACATTTTTTCCATGTATCTCGGTACTCCCTCGGCGCAGTCGGTGAATTTCCTGCAGGCGGTTTCCAGCAACTACCCCGCTGCGGAGAGCATCTCTTCTCTTGGTGCGCAGGCGGCGACGAGCTATTATTCCGCACACACCGATCCGAGCGCTGTGCAGAATATGTTCAAGGGCATCGTCAATGCGATCTCGGTTAACTCCACGCTGAATGAAAACTCGATCGTTACCGACCGGATTTCCACGTACTTTAAGCTTTCCGCCGATCTTGCAACCACGGGCACAAAGCAAATTGAGGTCTATACCGTAGAGAAAACCGCAAGCGACTGGGCAAGTGAAGAAGTGCCGTTTGCCAATGCAACCGTGGCAATCGGCGGAACCGATAACAAGACCGTATCGGTTACCGGCTTCAACTTTGCAAGCCACTGCGTAACGCAGGCACCGAAGGATGGCACCGGAGGAAGTGATTACGGCCGCAAGCTCGTGATCTATATCCCGATCGTTGCCGATCCCGATGCCGATACCTTTGGCGGATATCTTCCCACCAATGCCGGCGCATTCATTTATCAGGATGCATCGGCTGCTGAGCCGACCATTTCGGCCGCTACCGGTTATTACAATGTGCCGATTAACTATTGGATCGCCAGCACGGCGCGTGCTTACCACGTGCATACGGCTGACGAATATACCGTCGAATATACCCCCGCTGTTCTGAACGATATTCTTGACGAAATGCTCCCGCTTCTGCCCGATGGCAGCCGTAATACGGGCGTTAAGATGACCTACACGCTGTACGACATCGGCTCTGACGATATGAATAATCCCAACGGATCCACGAGTGACGACGTGAAAATCGCATCGGTTACCGTTGAGGCAGGACAGAGCGTTGATGTATCCGATTTTGCCAACTGGACGCTGGCAGATGCAAATCATACCTCGGATACCATCAAAATCGTTTCGAACAACTATGCCGAGAAGGTTTATGTGCTTGTCTGCACGCTGACGAGCACCAATCCGACGGCACCGGAAACCAAAACGGTTTACGGTATGCTGGATATCGCCGTTACGAACGAAGATGCGACGCATATCGTATACGGCTCGATCGATGCAGGCGGTACGCTTTCGGTTCTGAATAAGAATTTTGATCCCACCGCGGCACCGACCGGAACCCTGCTCAATAATACCTATACCGAGGGTGTCAAGGAGGGCAATAATTCCGATATCATGACCTTCAAGCCGAACACCGGTTACGAGATCATTTCGATCAAGCACCGTGTGCTGGCGGATGAACACCTGAAGGAAACGCTTACGATCTACGATATCAACAATCCGACTGCGGGTATCCTTGACGCAGAAGGGAAATACGAATTCCAGGCAATGGATATTACGGGCGGTATCGACGTTCTGGTTGAGACCCGTATAAAGTCCTTCGTGCTGGATACGACGGACGATGACGGAAGCGAAATTCTTGCCGATACCACTTATCCCTACAGTGACACCCCCTTGAACGTTCCTTTCCGGGCAATCGACGGCTATTCGTTGACCGAGCTGACGGTTTATGACGCTAACGGCACGCCCGTGAAGTATAACCTGACCCTTGATGCCGACAGAGCGAAGCTCGTACAGGACTATCAGGCATCTCTGACCACCGCGGTCGATGCCTCCGGAGCGACTATTGTTACCGCCGGTCATATCAGCGTACCGCGCACGCGTAACAACACGGTTATCGTAACCTCCGCAATCCGCGCCTATGCCGTAACGCTGAAGTACTACATCGATAACGGTAACGGTACCTATACCGAGCAGACTATGATGCAGGAAGGGCCCACGGCAGTTAAGTTCGGAACCAGAATCTCGGTTACCGAAGAACCTGAATCCTGGCCGGGCAATGAAACGCTCTTCTCCGGCGCTACCTATACGCTCAGTGACTGGTATATGCATCACGTGGGCAATGAGTTCTACGGTCTGATCAACCTCGGCGCGGCCACTATGCCGGCAAACGATCTTGTTCTTCACGCCGTCTGGACCAAGAATCCCGACGTCCTGGTGAAGGAGATTCAGATTGAGAAGAAGGTAGTCGGTACCTATACCGCAGATTCTACCTTTAATTTCGTTGCTTCCTTCCACGAACAATCTGCCGGAACGGCAGAGATCCTCATCCCCGCAAACTCCTCTGCTTCTGCAAACGCCTCAATGTCCATCATTCTGACCGATGCACAGTACGATACGTTTACGCAGGGCAATGGATATATCTATATCTACGAGCTCGTCGGTGACAACCGCGCCGCATGGACGTATGATAACACCAGATATGAGCTGAGATGGGATGCTACGGCCAATACTGCAGTTCTTTACCTGAACGGCGCAGCTGTGTCTGATGGTATTGCCGTCTTCACCAATACAGTTAAATCGCACGGCGTTACCGTAAACTATTATATTGAGGGAACCGAAACCAAGCTGCAGAATTCCTATACGCTTGAGGCAGGATATGGCTCTCCGTATGACGTTTCCTCTCAGATCCCCGCATCGATTCAGACCAACCCCGACACCAATTACACTTGGGTAAACACGTCCGGAGCGGTCAGCGGAACCCTGAGCGGTAACGTTGTGGTCAACGTTTACTACTCGCTCGACAATCTCGACGACGAGGACGATAAGCCGACCGGCGGCGACGGTATCCCGGATAAGTATCAGGCACTTGTTACCTATGCAATCCAGAACGGTACATGGGACGGCACTTCCGCCGATTCCAAGATCGCTGTCTTTACCCTCTACACCAAGGATGCTGCAACCGGTGCATGGACCAAGCTCAATCCTGCGCCTACGCTGGGAACGAGCATTCCCGACGTCAGCGGAGCGCGCCCGAATGCCGGCTTCTCGAATACGGCAATCTGGTCGCCCATCCCCTATACAGTCGATGTCCCCGTTCACGGTGCAGTTTACACCTACATTTTCCAGCCGCTCAGCCAGGAGCTGACGCTGACCTTTGACGCAAACGGCGGCGCATGGACCGCGGCAGTTCCCGAATACACGATGGGCGCCGACAACAAGACGGCGGCAAAGGGCGGATATCACTTCGGTGATGTGATTGTCCCCGTTCCCGTTAACCCGACCCGCGACGGCTACACCTTTATCGGCTGGTCCACCCAGGCCGGTGCCAAGTACTGGGGTCTCCCCGGCATTGTACAGAACATTTACGAAAACGTAACGCTGTATGCCGAGTGGCAGGCAGACGCTCCTGTTCCTCCTGCAGAAAAGCTTGAGGGCGAGCTCTGGATCAATATCCAGGATGAGAACGGAGTCGCACTGGCAGATCTGATCAAGATCGACGTTACCGAATCCTATCTGATCAGCGCAACCGAAAATGCAGACGCGGACTACATCATTCCCGCAAAGATCACCGGTTACGACGGTCTGAACTATATCTATGAGCGCGTTGTTTCGGGCGAGCTCAGCTATACGCTGACCCGCAAGGGAGAGGTCGTTGTTGTCTGCCTCGGCTATACGCTGGACGAGCTTGACGACGATGAAGATAAGCCGAACGGCGGCGATAACATCCCCGATAAGTATCAGGTAGTTGTAACCTACCGTATTGTCGGCGGCGTTTGGAGCGACGGCACATCGGCGGATATGCAGTATGTCTTCACACTCAGGGAAAAGAACCCCTCGACCGGCGAGTGGACTGTCCTTTCTCCCGCTCCCGTACTTGGCGCGACCATTCCCACCGCGAAGCCCTCAACTGAGCATACCGGCGAATGGGATAAGGTATTTGATGCCAATACGGCAGTTACTGCGTCGATTACCTATACCTATCTCATGACCGCGCTGCCCAAATATACCGTTTCCTACGATCTGCGCGGCGGTTACGGCGCGCCCGGCGTAGATTACAGCCCCGTTACCGTTCTTACCGGTACGCAGGTTCAGGTGAAGGCCGCTCCGCAGATGCAGAACGCCGTCTTTGCCGGATACGCCTATAACGGCAAGCTGTATAACCCCGGCGATATCATCACGGTAACCTCGGACGTTCACCTCGTTGCACAGTGGAACACGGTTCCGCCGATCATCATCGTGCCCGGCAGTGTTACGCTGATCAAGGTTGACGCAGATGACGCATCGATTATGATTCCGAACGTTTCCTTCTCGCTCTATCGTGCAAACGGCGTGCACGTCGGTGATTACATGACCAACGAAGCCGGCCGTATCAACGTCGTCGGACTTAACGCCGGCAGCTACTATTGGATTGAAACGAAGGCTGCGGAAGGATATCTCCTCGATTCCACGCCGCATTCCTTCACGATCGCGATGGGACAGAATACGCAGCTGACCGTGACCAATCAGCATTCGAAGGTTCCCGAAGCCTTCAGCGGTGAGCACTTTGCCTATATCATCGGCTACACCGACGGACTTGTTCATCCCGAGGGAAGCATCACCCGCGCAGAGGTTGCAACCATCTTCTTCCGTCTCCTCAGCGAGTCGACCCGTAACCAGTACGTGACCAAGTATAATAACTTCGTTGACGTCGGTGAGGGAATGTGGTTCAACGTTGCCGTATCGACGATGGCGGCAATGGGAATTGTCAACGGTTATCCCGACGGAACCTTCCGCCCGAACGACAATATCACGCGCGCCGAGTTTGCGGCAATTGCGGCAAGATTTGATGCCCACGGCAACACGACCGGCGTATCCTTCGACGATATCTACGAGCACTGGGCAATGAAGGAGATCAACATTGCGGCCAACAACGGCTGGGTTCTCGGCTACGAGGACGGCACCTTCAAGCCCGATCAGGAGATTACGCGTGCCGAGTCGATGGCACTGGTCAACCGAGTTCTGCAGCGTATTCCCGAAAACGAATCCGATCTGCTGGCCGATATGATTAAGTGGCCCGATAATATGGATAAGACCAAGTGGTATTATCTGACGATTCAGGAAGCAACCAACAGTCATGATTACGCCCGCAAGCCGAGCGGTTATGAGTACTGGGTGCGCCTGAAGGGCAATCCCGACTGGACTGTCTGGGAAAAGTAAAAAAAGATAAGTAAATAAATCACCTACGGGGAAGGGGATGCCGCACAAAGCGACATCCCCTTTTTCCTTTTGCATAAGGGGGATTTTGCCGACGGATGTTGACAGTTTTTTGTTCATATGTTATACTAATAGGTAACGATAATGGTTGTTTATGAAGAAAAGCAAAGCGGGTGGCGGATGATGAAACCTTTTGCGAACAGAATATATCTTTCCTCTCCGACCATGCACGGTGAGGAGCTTGTCTGGATGACTGAAGCGTACCGGACAAACTGGATGTCCACGGTCGGGGCCAACATCGACGCAGTGGAACAGGAAATCTGTGCACGGGTAGGGTGCCGCCATGCCGTTGCTCTTTCCTGCGGAACCTCTGCACTTCATCTCGCCGTCAAGCTGGCCGAGGTAAAGCCGGGAGATCGCGTTTTCTGCTCGGATCTGACCTTTGCCGCAACCTTAAATCCCGTGCTCTACGAAGGCGGTGAGCCCGTCTTTATCGATGCGGAACGGCAAACCTGGAACATGGATCCCGAAGCGCTTGAGGCGGCATTTCGACGCTATCCCGATACCCGCGTGGTGATCGTGGCCAATCTGTACGGTACCCCCGCCAAGCTGGATGAGATCGCCGACGTCTGCCGTCGGCATAACGCGATCCTCATCGAGGATGCTGCCGAATCACTCGGCGCGACCTACAGAGGGGTTCAGACGGGCGTTTTCGGTACCTATAACGCCATTTCCTTCAACGGCAATAAAATTATTACCGGCTCGTCGGGCGGTATGCTTCTGACCGATGATGCCGAAGCTGCCGCGCGTGCAAGGAAATGGTCAACCCAAAGCCGTGATCCCGCACCGTGGTATCAGCATACCGAGCTTGGCTATAACTATCGCATGAGCAATGTCGTTGCCGGTGTCGTGCGGGGACAGATTCCGTATCTGGAGGAGCATATTGCGCAGAAAAAGGCGATTTATCTGCGCTATCGGGACGGACTCTCCGATTTGCCGGTTTCCGTAAATCCCTATCTTGCCGATCGGATGGAGCCGAACTTCTGGCTTTCCTGCCTGCTCATCGACGAATCCGCCATGTGCGAGCAGACGCGCGGGGAAGAGAGCGCGGCGTATAGCAAGACGCCGGGCAAAACCTGTCCGACCGAGATTCTGGAGGTGCTGGCTGCCCACAACGCCGAAGGGCGCCCGATCTGGAAGCCCATGCATATGCAGCCGATGCATCGGGACAGAGCTTTCGTTTCCCTGTTGGAGGACGTCGGAGCCGACCTCTTCCACCGTGGGCTTTGCCTGCCCAGCGACAATAAAATGACCGCAGACGAGCAGGACCGCATCATTGAAATGATCCGCGCTTGCTTTACATAAGAGGAAATGCCATGTATGCAAAATGCTTCAAACGCGTAATCGATTTTACGCTCTCTCTGCTTGCCCTCCTTATCCTATCCCCGCTCCTGTTGATTCTGACGTGTATCGGCGCAATTGCCATGCGCGGAAATCCCTTTTTCACCCAGCTTCGCCCGGGCAAGAACGAGCGTATCTTCCGTCTCGTTAAGTTCCGCACCATGACCAATGAAAAGGACGAAGACGGTAATCTCCTGCCCGATGAAGTCCGTCTCATCCCCTACGGTAAATTCCTGCGCAGTACATCTCTCGACGAGCTGCCCGAGCTGATCAACATTCTCCTCGGCGATATGTCCATCGTCGGCCCCCGCCCACTGTTGGTGGAATATCTTCCGTGGTATACAGAAGAAGAGAGACATCGTCATGACATTCGCCCGGGATTGACCGGGTGGGCGCAGATTAATGGGCGAAATGCAATTTCGAGTTGGGAAGCACGTTTTGAACTGGATTTGTTTTATGTTCAAAAATGTTCATTTTTCTTTGATGTCAAGATCATCTTTTTAACAGTAGTCAAGGTTGTCAAGCGTTCTGATATTCTGGTTGGAAAAGCAATTAAGGTTGGAAGATTAGATGACGCAAGAAAGGCAGAAAGAGAAAATGCAAGTCACTATCAGGAAGTTTGAGGAAAAAGATATACCAAACAAGGTGAAATGGATTAATGACCCGGCGAATAATCGTTTTTTGCACTATGATCTTCCCTTGGAAGAAGAAAAAACTCGGAAATGGTACAGAAGTATTATAACCCGTCAGGATAGATATGATGCGGTTATTGAGGCTGACGGTGTTCCGTGTGGGTTGATCGGGTTATTAAATATTGATTCCAAAAATCAAAAAGCAGAATTTTATATTGCAATGGGAGAAGCAGCTTACAAGAGAAAGGGAGTTGCTGAAAAGGCAAGCCGTTTGTTGCTTGACCATGCTTTTGGCTGTTTAGCCTTAAATCGGGTTTATTTGTATACGGAGACAAAGAATACTCCTGCGCGGAATCTTTTTGAAAAAATAGGATTTAAAAAAGAGGGGGAGCTCATCGATGATCTGTATGTTCGGGGAAATCGTGTAAATCGTGTTCTGTATGCTGTAAAGCGGGATACATATTCTTTTTTGCCAAAGCGTAAAGAAGAGAAAGTCGAGACCCCTGTGGTGTATATCGGGGAAATAAGCAATAATCAACTATATATGAAAAGAGAAGATCTCTACCCGTTTTCTTTTGGCGGAAACAAAGCCAGAAAAGCCAAGTTGTTTTTTGAGGAAATTGATGCGGGAAATTATGATTGCGTTGTTACATACGGAAGTTCAAGCTCGAATCATTGCCGTATTGTTTCCAACATGGCGGCGGCGAGAGGAATTAAATGTGTAATTATTTCGCCCCAAGAAAACCTTTGTATAACCTATAATCGACAAATGGCAGATTGGTTTGGAGCGGAATTTATAGTATGTCCTGTTGCCGAAGTTCGCGAAAAGATAGAAGAAACATTGCTGCTGCTTTCGCAGCAGGGCAGACGTCCGTATTTCATTGCCGGTGGCGGTCATGGCGATATCGGTACACAGGCATATGTGGACTGCTACCGTGAAATAGCGGCATATGAAGACGAGCATAATGTTCAATTTGCGTATGTTTTTCTTGCCTCAGGCACCGGAACGACACAAGCGGGTTTGGTTTGCGGTCAATTAATGGAAAAAAGCGACAGAAAAATTGTCGGAATCAGTATAGCACGGAAAGAAGCATACGGTCGCAGTGTTGTGATGAAAAGCATAAAATCCTATTTTGAGTCAATTTCTTTTCCCATTTCGGAAGAGACGATTGATTCTCACACTGAGTTTGTCGATAAATACATTGGTGAAGGCTATGGCAGTAAGCTTCCGGCAATCGAAGAAACCATTCAAGCCTGTATGGTTCGGCATGGAATTCCGCTGGATGGAACGTACACGGGAAAGGCTTTTTGGGGAATGAAATCGTATTTGGAAGAAAACGATATTCAAGGGGAGAAAATCCTTTTTATCCATACAGGAGGAACACCGCTGTTTTTCGATGGCTTGCAAGAATTACAAAGGGATGGTTGAGTATGAATATTTTAATTCTCAGTGTGGGGACGCGCAATAAGATTATTCAATACATGAAAAAAGCACTTTGCGGAGAGGGAATTGTTGTTGCCGCAGATATGAGTCTCCTTGCTCCTGCAATATATGAAGCAGATAAATTTTATCAGCTTCCGCGTATTACTGACCCCGGTTATATTCAGAAGGTTCTTGAGATTTGTCATGACGAAAAAATTCAGGGCGTTTTTTCGCTTATAGATCCGGAATTGTCCTTGCTGGCAAAAAATGCAGAACGCTTTGCAGAACAGGGGGTTACCGTTATTGGCTCTCTGTATGAATTGTGTGAGCGAAGCTTGGATAAATGGGAAATGTATAAATGGCTCAGCCGCCATAACTATCCATGCGCAAAATCCTTTTCCGACAAAGAAGCATTTTATCATGAAGTAAAGAGTGGTGCATTAGGTTATCCTGCTATTGTTAAACCAATGCGCGGAAGTGCAAGCATTGCTGTTTCAAAAGTTGAAGAGTGTAAAATGATAGAGTATCTTTTTTCACAAAATGAAGATATGATGATTCAAGAATTTTTGCATGGGCAGGAGATTGGCGCAGACGTATATATTGACATGATTTCACATGAAGTTGTTTCGATTTTTACAAAAAGAAAATTGCTTATGCGTGCCGGAGAGACAGATAAGGCTGTTTCATTTAAAAATGATGCCTTGTTTTCCTTTATAGAAAGATTTGTTAAGGAATTCGGATTTACCGGACCAATTGATATTGACCTGTTTGAAATTGATGGAGAATATTATATATCCGAAGTTAACCCACGATTTGGCGGCGGCTACCCACACGCATATGCCTGCGGATGTGACCATATGTCACTGATTGTGAACAATCTGAAGGGACTTAGAAACCAAAGAAAGATAGGCCAGTACGATGAGAACATATTCATGATGAAATATAACGAGATTGCAATCAAGGTAGGCGAGTGAATGAAAATATTGTATGTGACCACTATTGCACCAACGATGAAATTCTTCCGCTTTTACATTGCGGAGTTGATACGTCTCGGTCACACCGTCGATATTGCCTGTAATGACCGCGAGTCGTCTGTGGATGGGGTTTACCGCGAAATGGGATGCGGGATTTATACCATCGATTGCTCGCGTTCCCCGTTCTCGGCCGGAAATCTTCGTGCGATCGGTCAAATTAAGCGGATCGTTGAGGAAAACGGCTATGATATCGTCCATTGCCATACCCCCATTGCCGCCGCCTGTACGCGGATTGCCTGCAAGGGGGCGCGAAAAAAGGGAACCCGCGTGTTCTACACCGCACACGGATTTCACTTTTACCGCGGAGCGCCGATTAAAAACTGGCTCATTTTCTATCCTGTCGAAAAGTTCTGCGCACGCATGACCGATATCCTCTTCACCATTAACCGTGAAGACTATGCGCTGGCGAAAAGTAAACTCAGGGCAGGGAAGATTGAATATGTGCCGGGCGTTGGGATTGATGTGCAAGAATTTGCGCAGACGACCGTTGAGAGGGGAACTAAGCGCGCGGCGCTCGGAATCCCCGAAGATGCTTTTCTTCTTCTTTCGGTCGGTGAGCTGAACCAAAACAAAAATCACGCCGTCGTCATCCGTGCCGTGGCCGCATGCGGAAATCCTTGCGTACACTACGCCATTGCGGGCAGAGGTGAGCTACAGGATGAATTGCTTGCCTTAGCGGCACAGCTCGGCATCAGCGAACGCCTGCATTTGCTCGGCTACCGTGAGGATGTAGATGAGCTTTACCGGGCGTCTGATCTATGTGTATTTCCTTCCTTTCGAGAGGGGCTTGGGCTTGCCGCGATTGAAGGCATGGCTGCAGGACTTCCTCTGCTTGTTTCAGATAATCGCGGAACGCGTGATTATGCAATCGCAGAGACCAATGCGATTATCTGCCGTCCGGATGATATAGATGCATTTGCATCCGCCATCACCCGCTTTTCTGCCGATCCTGTGCTTTGCGCGACGATGGGGGCATATAACCGTGACGCTGCCATGCGCTATGATGTGCATGAAATCAACCGAAGAATGCTTGAAATTTACGAAGAAAAATAAAGGAGCCGCCATGACACCGAGAATTTCCGTCCTGATGGGCATCTACAACTGTGCCGATACGCTCGGTGAAGCCATCGATTCGATTTTGGCACAAACCTATACGGGATGGAAGCTGATCCTCTGTGATGACGGCTCAACCGACAGCACCTATCAGATTGCGGCCGAATACCGCGAACGCTATCCCGACAAAATCATCCTTCTCCGCAATACCGAGAACATGGGGCTCAACCATACCCTCAACCGATGCCTGGCAGAGGCCGATACCGAATACTGTGCTCGCATGGACGGGGACGATATCTCCCTGCCCGAGCGGTTTGCACGCGAGATCGAATTTCTCGACACCCATCCCGAATATGCCGTCGTCAGCACGAACATGGCATATTTCGATGAGAATGGCATCTGGGGAGAAAGCCATGCCAAGGCTGTGCCGACGGGGGAGGATCTTGCGGTAGGCACACCCTTCTGCCACGCGCCTTGTATGATCCGTACGACGGCATACCGTGCCGTTGGCGGCTATACGGAAGAGAAGCGTCTGCTTCGCGTTGAGGACTACCATCTTTGGGTTAAGCTTTACACGGCAGGCTATGCCGGAGCAAACCTGGAGGAGACGCTTTACCAAATGCGGGATGACCGAAATGCGGCACGGCGCAGAAAGTACAGATACCGTATCAACGAAGCCTACGTGCGTATCCTGGCCATCAAGCAGCTGCAGCTTCCGAAGCGGAATTTCCGCTATGTCCTGCGGCCGCTGTTGGTCGGACTTCTGCCCGAAGGAGCTTATGCGTATTTGCATAAAAAGAGAATTCAAAAAGGAATGAAAGCATGATTCCGAAAATTATACACTATTGCTGGTTCGGCGGAAATCCCCTGCCGAAATCGGCCCAAAAATGCATTGCGTCGTGGAAAAAGTTTTTTCCCGACTATGAAATCCGCGAATGGAACGAATCCAATTATGACGTGCAGAAAATTCCGTATATCCGTGAGGCGTATGCGGCGAAAAAGTATGCTTTTGTCAGTGATTACGCAAGATTTGATCTGCTCTATCATCACGGCGGGCTCTATTTTGATACCGACGTTGAGGTAATCCGTCCCTTCGATGACATTCTCGAAAACGGCGCCTTTATGGGCTGCGAGACCGACGGCACGGGGCAGGGGGGGAGCATCTCGGTTGCGCCCGGTCTCGGGATTGCTGCAGAGGCGGGGATGCCGCTTTACGGCGAGATCCTTGCACATTACGGAGCGCTTTCCTTTTTACAGCCGGACGGAAAAAAGCAGCCCGAAACGGTTGTACACCATACCACGAACATTCTCCGCCGCCACGGACTTACCGACCTGCCGGGCAAGCAAACCGTTGCGGGCGTGACGGTATATCCGAAGGATTATTTTAATCCCCTTAACAACAACACAGGAAAGCTCGATAAAACCCCAAACACCCATTCGGTGCACCGGTACAGCATGACATGGCTTCCGCGCCGCGACCGTGTGCGCAGTCGAATCACAAGGGTTTTCCACCGCCTGTTCGGCGAGGATTGCTTCAGGAGAATTAAAGAGAGATGAATTTACTCAAAGAATTTGTATACCGTCTGCGCGGTGATTATACCACCGAACGACTGATCAAAATGGGACTTGTTGTCGGGCGGAATTTCAAGCGTCTGCAGGGCACCACCCTGGATCCCTCGCATTGCTGGCTGATCAGCATCGGCGATGACGTAACTCTGGCACCAAACGTAACCGTCTTGGCACATGATGCCAGTATGTGGACGGCCTTGGGCTACACGAAAATCGCACCGGTAACCATCGGCAATCGGGTCTTTATCGGCGCAGGAACGGTTGTTCTTCCCGGCGTTACCATTGGAGATGATGTTATCATCGGTGCTAACAGCACTGTGACACGCGATATTCCTTCCGGCAGCGTATATGCAGGAAATCCGGCAAAGCTAATCAAAACGACAGAAGCATTTTTGGACGAGCAAAGAGAAAAAATGTATAGTTCTCCTTCTTACGGCGAGGAATATACGCTTCGTGGGAAGGTTACCGATGAGAAGAAAGAGCAAATGAAAACTGAACTGCAAAACGGAGTTGGATATATCCAATGAAGCTGAGTATATTTACACCTTGCTATAACCGCGCACATTGTTTGCCACGTTTATATGAAAGCTTGTGCCGACAAACATCCAGAGATTTCGAGTGGTTGATTATCGATGACGGCTCAACCGATAATACCTCAGAAGTTGTCCGGGCTATGCTTGCTGAAGAAAAAGTAAATATCCGTTATTTTTACAAAGAAAACGGTGGGAAACATACTGCGCATAATCTCGCGTTGGAGAAAGCCGCAGGCGATTTTTTCTTCTGTGTGGATTCGGATGACTGGTTATCTGTGAATGCTGTGGAGTGTATTCTTTCCACCACGGAGAATCTTTACACAGCTGTTGGATTACTTGGATACAAAGCGTTTGCTGACGGTACTCGGCTGTCGGAGGAGTTCACGGCAGATAAAATATTCACCAAAATGCATAAACTGCCCCGGGGGGAGTATTCGGTTATCCTGAAAACCGAAATCGCAAGGAAATATCCGTTTCCGGTGTTTGGCTTGGAGAAATTTATCGGCGAATGCGTTGTGTACGATCAAATTGATCAAGTTTATGATCTGAGATTGCTCCCTTCTGTGGTGACGATTTGTGAATACCAGACGGACGGATATTCCGCTTCCTATACACAATTGATGAAGAACAATCCAACCGGATATTGCCTTTACTTCATGCAGAGAATCGATCTTGCGGCGGGCTTCAAAGCGCGTTTGACATATGCTGCGAAGTATCATGCATTCCGAATCTTTTCCTCAAATAAACTGACCTATTCCGGCCGACATCGGCTTCTCGTCGCACTTGCCGCCCCGCTCGGCAGACTCTTTTGGCTTTACTATAAACTTTTCCGCGGCTTTTGAGCGCCGCATAAGGGAGCATCATGAAAGCAAAGAAATTTTTAATCATCACCTGCCTAATCTGGGCATTTTCTCTCCTCAACGGTACCGGACTCGGCGCAGCTTACCATACGGCAGAGTATTTTCGCTATGCAATTTATGCACTTGTGATGGTTCCGGTGCTCTTCCAAAACTTTCATCTTGTCAACCGATATTATTTCTTTGTTTTCACCGGAATGACCGCGGTTTTCCTTGGCTCATCCCTCATTCAAGGGCATGGCTTTGTCGGCCTTGATTATCTTTCGGCCTTTATTTTGGTTGCCTTCATGGCAAAGATTCCGGTTACCGACCGCGGATTTCGCTTGACCGGTATCGTGTATGCCTGCCTCGGCATGGCGATTCTCCTGATCTATAATTTCGGCGGTGTTCTCTCCGGATGGAACCCAAACTCCATCGCGATGATTGGTCTGATGAGCTACACCGTATTCGCGGCATCTTACTTCTATACCGATAAGCGGAAGGACAAATATATCCTTTTCGCCGTTACCTTGCTGTTCTTCCTGCAGACGATCCCGCTCAACTCCCGTTCCTGCCTGATGGTAATGATGCTGATGTTTGTTATCATCTTATTCGGCCGGAAGAGTGAGAAGTTCCTTGCCAATGTACATATGCTTCGCGTGATCTTGATTATCCCGCTTCTGGTTGCAATTGTCGTCACGTTGTTTGCACAAACCGACCTCTTTGTTCGTCTCAATGAAATTAGCCTTACGAATTTCGGCAAAACGCTCTCCACCGGACGAGAACGCATCTGGCAGCACGGCTTTCAGATTTTGTTTGAAAACTTTTTCTTTGGAAACGGAAGAATTGAAAGTGGATACTGGCATAACAGCGCCGTTTCTTGTTTGGCTTCTTACGGTGTGGTTGGCTATACGCTGTGGACGCTTTCCTTCTACATTTTGCTCTGCAAGGGAAGAAGCTATGAAAAGGATCCTCAGGTTGCGGGATGTCTGACCGTTTTTTTGCTCATCTTTATTCAGCAGTCCTTTGAGATTGGCTTCTTCATGCCGACGCCAACCTATCTGATGTATGTTCCGCTTGGGCTTATGCTGGGTCGCATCAAATATCTGAAAATGCGTGCGGAGGCTGAGCCGCAGGAGGCGATGAAATGACGGCACCGAAAGTCAGTATAATCGTTCCCGTCTATGGCGCAGAGGCATATCTTTCGGATTGCGTCGAATCGATTCTTGCGCAAACCTATGCTTCTTTCGAGGTGATTCTTGTCGATGATGGTTCTCCCGATCGAAGCGGCGAAATCTGTGACGAATTTGCGGCAAGGGATAGTCGCGTTCGTGTGATCCATCAGGCGAACGCCGGTGTAAGCGCGGCGAGAAACGCCGGACTTGATGCTGCTGCGGGAGAATGGATCGGATTTGTCGATGCGGATGACCGCGCGCTTTCGCATATGCTCGAAACAGCCCTGCGTGCCGCAGGGGAGTCTCCGATTGTGATGTGGGATTCGGTCACGGTTTCGCATGGCGGCAAGATGCAGGCAGTTGATACCATTTCAAGACTGCCGCATTCCTGCGTGTGTATAAAAAAAGAAATCGCTCCGGACCTGCTTGCGGAGATTGCAGGGGCAGTTTGGCATTGCCTTTATCGGCGGGAACTGCTCCGGGATGTTCGTTTTCCCGTCGGAATTAAACTGAGTGAAGACCGTCTTTTCAATCTCTCCGCCATGGGGAGGGCAGACAGCATCGCCTATATCAAAGAACCCTTGTACGAATATTTTATTGTCGAAGGAAGTGCGTGCCGTCGCTACCATGGCGACATTTTTGAGAAAAATCTGCAGACAATGGAAATTGCTCGCGATGTAATCGGGAAATATTGGGGGGATGAATACCTGCCAATCTATACCCGAATGTTTGTCATCGGTGGCGCCCTGCATGCGATAGACGAAATTGCAAATCGCAAGGATCGCAAAAATGAGCGAATCGGTGAAATCAGAGAGATTGTCAATGCTGCGGAAGTAAGGCAATATTTTGCGGCAATCCCACAACAGGGGATTGCAGAATGTCTTTTGCGCAGAAAAAATGCAGGGCTTTTATTTATGCGGGCGATTATCCGTAAACTGATGCCATAAAATCAATAATCGAAAGAAAGGAGTGCTGGAAATGCCGAGAATCAGTGTAATTATGCCGGCTTACAATGCAGAGGCGTATATTGGGGAAGCGATTGACAGCATTCTTGCGCAGACCTTTTCCGATTTTGAGTTGCTGGTGATCGATGACGGTTCGTCCGATTCCACGCCCGAGATTATCGAATCATATTCTGACCCGCGTGTGCGTCTTGTTCGAAATCCGCACAATATGGGGGTTGCACGAACGCTCAATCATGGACTTGATTTGGCTGTTGGAGAATATATTGCCCGCATGGATGCCGACGATATTGCGCTGCCCGAACGGTTTGCACGTCAGGTGGCATTTATGGATGCGCATCCCGAGGTTGCGGTTTGTGCCTGTGCGATCTCATTCTTTGGCGCATCTCGAGGCACACGGTTTTTCTCCACTCTACCCGGTCAGTTGAAGGTGGATTTGCTGTTTGGCAACTGCTTTGCGCATCCGACGGTGATGCTGCGGGCGGCGTTGTTCGGCAGAGAGGGGTACCGCTATGATCCGTCGTTTAGCCGAATGGAGGATTTTGATTTATGGTGCCGGGTGGCGGAGAAGCATGCACTTGCTGCCATTCCCGAGATTTTGCTTTCCTATCGCATCCATCCGAATCAAATTACGCAGAATCCGACGCCGGAGAATACCGAACAGCGTCGGGCGATTGCCGAGCGGCATCTTGCGCAGCTGGGGCTTGCCGATGATGCGGGGGCGGAAACCTTTATCGCATCCTGTCTCGGACGCCTTCCCCATGACGAAGAATCCTTATTTGCCCTACGGGCCTTCTTTGGCCGATTGCAGAAGAACAACAGAGCGCTCGGTATCTATGCGCCTGCCGCGCTGCGTCTCACCTTGAACGCTGTGCTGAACGGCCGGATGGCTAAGCTTCCGATTCGCCGTGCCGCTCTGATCGCACCGAAGATCGGAGGAGATGCTGTTCTCTCCACGGCAAGACGTGCCCTCAGAACGCTGCGTGAAAAAAATCGTGCCGACCGGGAAATAAAGAAGAATCGCCGCAAGCTCAAAAACCGCCGCTTTACCATCATTTCCAACAACTGTTGGGGCGGCATGATCTATCAGAAATACGGACTCAAATACCGCACACCGACTGTCGGTCTTTATATTTTGGGACGAGATTTTGTCAAGCTTGCTGCCGATTGGAAGCACTATTTTGCCGCTCCGCTGCAGTTTATTCCCTGGGAAGAAGCATCCTACTATCCCTTTCTGCGGGATAAAGAGCCCTATCCTGTTGCTCGGCTTGATGACATAGAGATTTATTTTATGCATTACCGTACAGCTGAGGAAGCGGCCGAAAAATGGGCACGTCGCGTCGGGCGGATTGATCCCGAGCATATGATTTTCAAGCTCTCTCAACGAGAGAACTGCAGTGCCGACGATGTCAGGGCGTTTATGGCTCTGCCCGGACGCAAGATTTGCTTTGCTTATGACGATATTCCCGGCACGGTACATATTCCCGAGCTGCGCGGTCTGCGCGGAGATGAAATGCCTGTTGTCAGCCGCTATTTTGACGAGCTGACCATATTGAACGAAAGCTAAAGGAGGTGCAGATTTGCCTAAGGTTTCGATCATTATCCCTATATACAAGGTAGAGGCCTATCTTGCCCGTGCCGTTGAATCGGCGCTGGGGCAGAGCGAGCGGGATATTGAGATTATCCTGGTTGACGACGGCTCGCCCGATGCCTGCGGCACAATCTGCGACCGCTATGCGGAGGCCGATTCGCGCGTCAAGGTGATTCATCAGGCAAACGGCGGTCTTTCGGCCGCACGGAACGCCGGCTTGGCACAGGCGTGCGGTGCGTACGTCCTCTTTCTCGACGGAGACGATTATCTCTCTGCCGATGCCGTGGAAATCCTCCTTGCGGCGGCAGAGCGCTATCCGTCCGACTATATCCAGTTCCATTATCGCGAGGTGCGCGAGGACGGCACGCCGATCGGTGATGCCGCCGCGCCCCCCCTATTACAGATCGACTCGGCGCGTGGGCTGGCGGATATGCTCTATTCCTTCGGCGGTGTTGCCGCCTCTGCCTGCACCAAGCTGATCCGCCGCGAATTAGCAGAGCAATTTCCCTACGAGCCGCTTATGCACGAGGACGAAATGTGGTGCACCCGGGTGTTGCTCCATGCCGCAGAGCATCCTCTGCGCGTTACCTGCATTCCCGATCTGCTCTATCATTACGTCATTCGCGAGGACAGCATTATCCACAGCCGCTTTAACCGCCGCAAGCTGGATGCCTTCGTCGTTGCCGAAGCGCGCATCCGGGCGCTGGAATCGCTTGGATACACCGATCTGCTCGGCATTGCCTATGCCAAGCTGTTCAGCACTATCCTTGGTCTTTACTGCGCGGCAAAATCAGCAGGGGACAGCGCGTCGCTGGCGGAGATCAAAGCTGCTTTTTTTTCTCAGAAAAAAAGCATCAAACGACACGCTAAGCTTACCGGGAGATTCCTTCTACTGTTCGGTATAATGGATCGGTGTTATGCTGCAATATATTTTTATTACATCTTTCGTACCTGGCGTGTCACAAGTAATTAAAGGTCCAATTCAATTTGAAACATGAGAGTTTATATATGTACATGGTATAAAACATTTTATTTTGGGGATTTGAAATGAATAAATTAGTATGGCATGCCCGCTGTTGGGTGCAGCATTATAATCCAAAAAAATACTGGAAATTACGCCAACGTATTGTTTGTTCTAATAAGTATTCAAAATTTTTGAAGTATTTTTGGCTTGCCTATATAAAAAGATGTGATGCTTTTAACAATGCATCACTAGGTACCCACATTGGATATGGTGCAACCTTTGATTCAATTCCTTCTTTTCCGCACGGTCTATATGGAATAATTGTATCGCACAATGCACATATAGGGAAAAATGCGACGATTTTTCATCAGGTAACCATTGGAGAGGGGCCTGGTGGGGCACCTTCAATAGGGGATAATTGTTTTATTGGCGCAGGAGCCAAAATCACAGGAAAAATTCGCATTGGTAACAATGTGAAAATTGGAACGAATTGTGTTATTTTTGAAGATATACCGGATAATGCGACAGTTGTGTTGCCGAGACCTCTTGTTATTGAAAAAGAAGGCAATCCATTCCAAAATTGAAAAGTCTTGACTTTTTCCATTCCGTGAATACGAAAAGCAATTAAGAGTAAAACAAAAAATAAGGATATACGATGAAACAGGAAATCAAACAGTATCATACCCATATTACCGCGAAAAACGGATGGTTTGACATCGACCTGCGCGAGGTATGGCGGTATCGCGACCTCATCTGGCTTTTCACCAAGCGTAGCTTTCTCCTCATTTATAAGCAGACGATCCTCGGCCCCGCCTGGATTATTCTCCAGCCTTTGATGACCACGCTGATCTATACCCTCGTTTTCGGCGGGATTGCGGGCATTTCCACCGACGGCGCACCGCAGCTTCTCTTCTATATGGGCGGTACGGCGGTGTGGGGATTCTTTTCTGCCTGCCTCAATAAAACCGCCTCCACCTTTACCGGAAACGCAGGCGTTTTCGGCAAGGTCTATTTCCCGCGCCTGGTCAGTCCGATTTCCACCGTTCTGTCCTCTGCAATCAACTTCTTCGTCCAATTTGCTATGTTCCTTCTGTTTTGGGGCTATTACGTCATCACGGGCGCCGTCACCCCGAATTACATCGGTATCCTGCTCCTGCCGCTCCTCCTTGCTTATCTCGGTCTGCTTGGACTTGGCTGCGGCATCATCATCTCCAGCATGACGACCAAGTACCGTGACCTTGCCATGCTCGTGAACTTCGGCGTTCAGCTCTGGATGTACATTACCCCCGTCGTCTACCCCGCCTCCACCCTCGGAGACGGCGGCCTCTATACCCTCGTTATGCTCAACCCCGTCACCTGCGCGGTGGAAACCTTCCGCTGGATTTTCCTTGGTACGGGCGAGATCAATCTCCTCTTCTGGGGTATCTCGACGGCAGTCATGGCCTTCGTGGTGACCCTCGGCGTGATCGTCTTCAGCCGCGTGGAGAAAACCTTTATGGATACCGTTTGATGGGGAGGAGAAAATGATGCAGGAACAAATTGCCATTCAAATTAAAGGACTCAAAAAGCAGTATCGCCTCGGCCAAATCGGTGGCGGTACGCTGACGGCTGATCTGCAGAGCTGGTGGGCGAGAGTGCGCAAAAAGGAAGACCCGAACACCAAAATCGGACAGGACGTCCGTCTGCGTGGCCAAACCTTCATGGCGCTGAACGGAATCGACCTGACCATCCGCCAAGGAGAAGCCATCGGTATCATCGGCGGCAACGGGGCAGGGAAGTCCACCATGCTTAAAATCCTCTCCCGCATCACCGCGCCCACCGAAGGCACGGTTGATATCTACGGCCGAATCGCCTCGATGCTTGAGGTCGGCACCGGCTTTAACCGTGAGATGACCGGACGGGAAAATATCTATATGAACGGCGCCATTCTCGGCATGACCCGGGCAGAGATCGACGCCAAAATGGAAGATATCATCGAATTCTCCGAGGTCCGTGACTTCATCGATACCCCCGTCAAACGCTATTCCTCGGGCATGTACGTCAAGCTCGCCTTCGCCGTCGCCGCCCACCTCGACGCTGAAATCATGATCATGGACGAAGTCCTCGCCGTCGGCGATATGGCCTTCCAAAAGAAGTGCCTCGACAAAATGCGAAGCGCCGCCAAAGAAGAAGGCCGCACCGTCCTCTACGTCAGCCACAATATGAATACGATTCGCAACCTCTGCGATAGATGTATTGTGCTCAATCAAGGAAAGATCATCTTTGATGGAGATGTGGAAGAAGCAGTTAGTATTTATCTACAGCAAACCGCCATGCCCGACCGTGATCTGATTGATCTGAAAGACATACAGCGTTCCAAATGGTGGTCTTTGCACGCGAAGATGATGTCAATTGAGTTTTTGGATCAAAATGGCTGTATTATTACACGAAATGAACCGTTAAAAATCAAGTTGAATTGGACAGCTTCTGTTCCCTTGGATGATGTTAGATTTCGCATGATTGTTCGGTATGTAAATGATACACCTGTTGGATTGGTACAATCTGGAAACCTTGGGAAAATTGCCGCAGGGGAGGAGAGAACTTCTGTGTTGTCCTTTGACACACATTTGTTAGCAGAGGGAAAATATTTCTTTAGCATTGCACTCTTTCAAAGCGACAGTTCTGGAAACAGTATAATTCTTGATCATATAACTCGAGTATGTTCAGTTGAAATTGTTTCCCCGCCTAATGAGAAGAATTCTCTCGTTTGGCAACATACATATTGGGGATCGGTACGGTTTCCCGATGTGACAATTATTGATTCAAAAGGTGATTAATGTGGAATCTATTTCGCTGTTGGAAATAAAAAAAAGCAAAACCAAAATTGAATATCGTTTTTCTGTTACCGAGGGGTTAAGTGCGTTTTTTTCCGGAGAGGCTTTTTGGATTGAGTATACCGAGCCAATTGATTCCGTTCCTGATGCCATTGCTGCGATCCCTTTTGTATGTAATGTCCTTCCTATTATATGGTTATCCGATGCGAAATTGATTTTGCACGATATTGATGAGAACTTTTTTCTTTGTATTCCAGACATAAAAGCGGCCTATGAGAAGATTTTTCCGGAGACCGAATTTAAAGGGGAAATTTGTGTGAATAATATTGTTTCCTGCTCGTTAGAAAAAACATCCTCTACAAGTGCGATGCTTTTTTCCGGCGGGTTGGACGCCACCAACACCTTAGTTCAGCATTTTGAAGAAAAGCCGCATTTAATCTCTATTTGGGGCTCTGATATCCGATGTGATAACGCAGAAGGTTGGGAAAAGGTTCTAAAAAATATCACATATACGGCCCGGCAATATGGATTAAAGAACATTGTGATTCGAAGTTCATTCCGCGTTTTCGACTGTGAGTCCGCATTGAATCAAGCTTTCTCTGGGCAGTTAAAGGATAATTGGTGGCACGCCTTAAAGCACGCCATGGCTTTATTGGGACATGTTGCACCATATGCGTATACTGTCAATATTGCTACTTTGTATATTGCATCAAGTAACTGTGCAGAAGATAAGAATATTCGATGTGCATCTTGCCCGCAAGCGGACAACAAAATGCGTTTCGTAAACTGTAAAGTTGTTCACGATGGTTATGAATTCAGTCGGCAAGATAAGGCCGGAAATATTGTTCGGTTTGGTAAAAAAGCAGGGATTTCCCCAATACTTCACACTTGTTGGCAGAGTCAAACGGGACAAAATTGTTGCTATTGTGAAAAATGCTATCGCACTATGGTTGCATTAATAGCTGAAGGAGCAAGTCCGGAGGAATACGGATTTGCCAAAGCAAAGGATGCGCTTTCCAAGATACGGTACAATCTCATCGGGGAAAAACAAATTTCCCTTGGTCTTGCACAGCGACACTGGAATCATATCCAAAAAAGATTGATTGAGAACGCCGGACAATTGAAGTCGCATCCTTATTGGTCGTACATCTCTTGGTTACTTAAGCTTGATCTTGATAACATCGAAAAGCAAAAAGCGCCGCTTGTTTATCGTGTACGCAAGAAACTGGCAACGTTTAAATTCTATCAAATGTTGCACAAAGTTAAGGAACGTTTTTTATGAGTAAAGATATTTTATATCCTTTGCGTAAATTGCACGGGAGAATGCACGAATTCAAGTTGTACGTGTGGCCCATTCTTGCTACACGAATGAAGAATCCTCATGCTTTATTTCTGGTTTTAACTCCGGAACATGATAATTTAGGAGATCAGGCGCTTGCTGTATCCGAAAAAAAGATGCTTGACCGATTGGGGATCGAGTACATTGAATTGACGGAAAAGGATATTCGGCTTCTTGATGATTATAATTGCCTCAATGTAATGAATGGAAGACCGATACTTTTCAATGGGGGAGGAAATTTAGGTACCCTTTGGCCTTCAGTTGAGAAAGCAACGAGAACAATTATTAAACGAAATCCACGATCGACCATCTGTTTTCTGCCTAACACGATTTATTATGAGGATACACCGGAAGGAAATATCGAAAGAGATCTTTCTGTTGATATTTATAATGCTCATAGATCCCTTTATTTGTATGCACGCGAGGAACTTTCCTATTTCATGATGAAAGAGCTTTACAAAAACGTAAAGCTTATGCCCGATATGGTCATGTCAATGAATATAGATATAGCCGAATATCCGCGGAAAGGTTGCTTGCTTTGTCTTCGGGAAGATAAGGAACGTACAAGATCTGAGAATGATGAAGAAAAAATTATTTCACAGGCCTCCCTTCTATTTGATGAATGCGTGACACAAACAGATATGTATGCCGGTTATACAATTACACCTCCCGATCGTGAGGCGGAGTTGGAAAAAAAGTTTATCCAATTTAAGCAAGCAGAATTGGTTATTACTGATCGTTTGCACGGTATGATCTTTGCAGCGATAACTGGAACGCCTTGTATTGTAATCAATAGTAAAAGCCCCAAGATAAAGGGATGCTATAAATGGTTTGAGCATCTTGATTACATTCGCTTTGCTGAAGAAATCGAGCAAATCGGTGAGATTTATAAAGATATTCCCAAACAAACACACCAGTACGATAATTCTCCTTTGTATCCATATTTTTCCGAACTGGAACAAGATATTTTGCGCTTAGCACGAAAGAAGTGAACAGAATTTCATGATTAGTATAATAGTCCCCGTATATAAGGTGGACGCCTATTTGCATCGTTGTGTCGACAGCATTCTTGCACAGTCCTTTTTGGACTTTGAATTGATTCTTGTAGATGACGGAAGTCCGGACGAATGTGGAAATATATGCGACGAATACGCGGCTCGGGATGATCGTATTCGCGTTATCCATCAAGCGAACGCAGGGCTTTCTGCTGCACGCAATGCCGGTATGGAAATTGCGCAGGGGGAGTGGTTCTCCTTTGTGGATAGTGATGATTATGTCCATCCGAAAATGATTGAAGCGCTCTATGATGCCGTTATGATGCATCGGGTCAAGGTCAGTGCTTGTGCTTACATCGAAACAACGGGTGAAGAAATCCCCACCAGCGAAAAACTTTCTGCCAACCTTTGGGATACAGAGAGGTTTTACACCGAGCGGAATGTAAATGCAACAGTTGCATGGGGCAAACTGTACCATAGGGATTGCTTTCGTGAAATTCGCTATCCTGTAGGGAAACTCCATGAAGATGAGTTTGTTACCTATCGCATTCTCTTTGCCAACGAGAATATTGCAGTTATCGATGCGCCACTGTATGGCTATTTTCAAAATTTGAACGGCATAACCAAAGGAAAGACCTATCAGTATTCGAGATGCTTGGATAAGCTGGAGGCGTTGCAGGAGCAGTTCGATTATTTTTTGAACACGAAAAAGTCTGCACCGGCGCGTGCCGCAAATAAGTATTTTTATTATGCATGCCATATACTTTATCATTTCGATAAAACAAGAAAAAAAGAATTTTCGCTTTTGCGGAATCATGTGAAAAAATCGTTTAAGATGATGTACCGATATTTGAATCGATATCAAAAAATATATTTTTTTATGTTAAGATTCTCCTTTGCGCCTGCATGGATTTTAAAACATGATTTTGAGCCGATACAGGACATGGTACGTCGACTAAAGAGAATCAAATAGGGGGATGAAATGGATACGTCCAAACACGCCTATTTAATTATGGCACACAATAATTTTTACTGCCTGGAGAAATTGCTTTTGCTCTTGGATGATGCTAGGAACGATATTTTTCTGCATATTGATGTGAAAGCAGATAATTTTGATTTTTCATATTTTCGACAGTTGTGTAAAAATGCGCAGGTGATTTTTTCCGACAAAAGAATGGATGTTCGCTGGGGAGGGGAGAGTCAAGTGTTGTGCGAAATGTATCTTTTTCGCATCGCGTCACAACATAAAACATATCACTACTATCATTTGCTTTCCGGCGCCGATCTCCCCCTACTGAGCCAAAATGCCATGCATGCTTTTTTCGAGGATCGAAATGAGTGCTTTATTACGATTCATGATGAGTTGAGTGTATATGATTATCAACGAATCTCTCGTTATCATTTTTTGTTTGGGCGCAATCATTTTTTCAGTGATCGACTGAATGCCTATGCGGATATTCTTCAGTCATGGTTAAAGGTTGATCGAATCAAGAGACTAAAGGGGATGGAAATAAAGCGCGGTTGGAATTGGGTAAGCTTGCCTCATTCTGCGGTGCTTTGTATCCTCACAAAAGAAAAATGGATTCGGAGAATTGTTCGCTATAGCGTATGTGCGGATGAAATATATAAGCAAATCGTTCTGCTGAACGCAAAAGAAACATTTTTTTATCAAGACGGGAAATACAGTAGTTTACGCTTTGTCGACTGGGAACACTGTCAGGGTAATCACCCGCACACGTTTACTGTAAGTGATTTTGATCGTTTGAAGAATGCACAGCAATTATTTGCCAGAAAATTTGACGAAATAGTAGATCGGGAAATTATTGATTTGATTTACGATTATGTTTCTTCGCAGGAGGCTTGATTATGAAGATCGGTATTGTGACCGTATATGATGGGGTAAGCAATATAGGCTCATACTTACAGGCATATGCGATGCAGCATGCGTTAGAATCATTGGGACATGAGGTTTACTTTGTCGAAAAGGTTACGGTTCTTCGACGGATTTGGCAGCATGTTTGCCGATTGAATCCGAAAAGAGCATTTTTGTTGCGGATAAAGAGTGCTGTGAATTACTTTTTTGCCGCGAAGAAATTTCGTTTTATCCAAGCAAAGGAGATACCTCGGCTGGACGCACTGCTTTTCGGCAGCGACGAAATATGGAATATGGACAATCCGTATTTTAAAGATAAGCTATTCTTCGGAACAGAGATCACCATGCCCAAAATTGCTTATGCCGCAAGCGTTGGCGCAATGCAAAAGGAAACGCTTGAGGAAAATGCCGCAATTGCTGATGGTCTGCGTAGCTTTAAGACAATATTGGTTCGTGATGAGCGGACGAGGCAGATGCTGTCGGAGATCGTCGGCGATGGTATTCCGCTTGTTTGTGATCCGACGCTTTTGGCAGGAAAAGAGATTTTGCAAAAGAAGATCAGATTGCCAAAGGAAAAATACATATTGGTTTACTCCTACGGGTTAGATGCGCCCATGATCGAGAATATCGTAAGATTTGCAAGGGAGAAAAATCTTCGGATTATTTCTGCGCATTTTTGGCATTTATTCTGCGATAAGGTAATCCCCTGTAATCCTTTGCAATTTGGTTTCCTGATGGCCGGAGCGGAATACGTTTTTACCAGTACGTTTCACGGTGCTTTGTTTGCCATGATGAACCACACGCAATGTGCGATCCTTCCTGTACGCGAAAAGGTTGCATATGTCGCAGAACAGATGGGACAGAAATATCGGCTGGTAGATGCAAGTGAGAACTATGATTCATTCAAAGCAATTTTGGAAAAACCTTTTGATAAGGAAGGTTTTGAAACTCGTCTGAACATAATTCGTCAGGATTCTTTGCGTAGATTGGAGATAGCTTTGCAATGCTTGGAAAACTGAAACAAACGATTTTACAGAGGACATCGTGGGGGAAAAGTCGGTACCTGAATTATCTGTACCGTTATGATTTTCAGCGGTATTTAACCCACGGAGGTCAACATCGGAATGACGCCGCTGTTACCGCGGCCAAAATGCGGATGCTGGTTCATGCGTTGGAAAAAGGTTTGTCTGTAGCAGACGGCAGTCGGGAATTTGGCAGGGAAAAGGCTCGTGAATTAAAGAAATTGGCAGAACAATACCGCACTTCGGAAAAGAAACCGGATGGGCAGATTCTGGCGCTGACAGACAGCCTTTTGGCCAAGTATCGACAGTATTGCGTTGAACACGGTGAAGATGTATCCGACCCTCCGGCTGATACGGTGGGGAGTTTTCCTGCCGGTGCCGTGGAATATAACGCAGAGGCTTTTCCTGATTTTGAAAAAATCGCACATGCGCGGCACAGTGTTCGTAGCTTTGGTATTGGCGCTGTGCAGGAAACGGATATCGTGAAAGCGGTTGCCTTGGCACAGACTGCACCGAGTGCATGCAATCGACAGGCGAGTCGTGTTTATGCGTGTAAAAGTGAAGAAAAAATAGCCGCACTTAAAGCGCGCCACGGTGGCATGCGAGGTTTTGCAAATGTTGGAGCGGTTTTGGCGGTAACAGGGGATCTATCCCTCTATTTAAACGAATATGAGAGAAATACGGTATTCGTTGATGGCGGAATTTTTTTGATGAATCTTCTTTATGCATTGCAAAGCGTTGGTCTTGGTGCTTGCCCGATTATTTGGGGAGCAGAGCCATGCAATGACAGTTTGTTGTATCAGCTTTTTGATATCCCCGAGCAAGAAGAAATCATTGCATTGGTCATGGTAGGGATGTTGCCTGCCGACACAATTAAAATACCGGTATCACATAAGCGAGAAGTAGACGACATTTTGCATATCCTGCCATAACATCGCGTGGGTGATTGGCAGAATGTACCTGCGGTGGGTGGCTTGATTTTGCGGCGTGGATCGGGTATAATATTGACGGATAAGGAAAGGACTGTGCGGTTGGAGACCGCGCGGTTGGGAGTTGAGGGGACGACATGACAGAACAACAGAGAGGGCTGCTTCTTCTGCTCCGCAGTGCACTCACCGGTGAGGCGTACGCATTGCCGGACGACTTCGATTTGGCGGAGGCCTTTGCCGCGGCGAAGCGGCACGGTGTAACCGTGATGGCATATTACGGTGCGCACAACTGCGGAATTGATGCGAAAAGCGAGCCGATGCAGGCCGCCTTTATGCACCTCTGCCGTGAACTGGCGGTCGGCGAGCGGCAGACGGCCGAGCTGGCGCGGCTTACCGATGCCTTCGTCAGAGAGGGCATTGCGCATATGTGCCTGAAGGGCATGCGCATGAAGGCGCTCTTCCCCCGTCCCGAGATGCGCAGAATGGGGGACGCAGACATCCTCATCCGTACCGAGCAATATGCGGAGCGGATCCGCCCACTGATGCTCGCCCTCGGCTATACGGAGGGGGAGGAGAGCGACCACGAGCTGCATTGGGATAAGGGCGCGGTAAAAATCGAACTACATAAACGCCTGATACCGTCGTATAATCAAGATTACTACGCCTATTTTGGTGACGGCTGGCGGCTGGCGACGCAATGTGCAGCGGACGGCATTTCGTACAGCATGACGGCGGAGGATGAGCTGATCTATCTCTTCTGCCACTTCGCCAAGCACTACCGTGACGCCGGAATCGGCCTGCGCCACCCGATGGATATTTGGGTCTACCTCCTCCACCATCCCACGCTCGATACCGCCTATCTTCGCGCTGAGCTGGAGAAGCTGCAGCTGCTCACCTTCTACGATCACGTCACCCGTACGCTCGACGTGTGGTTTTCGGACGGGGAAGGGGACGAGAGAACCGAGTTCATCACGCAGTACATCATGAACAGCGGGGAATATGGAAAAAAAGAAACGCTGATGCGTTCAAACGCCCTCAAGGAGCGGAAGCGCGAAAAATCTGCCGCTGTCATTAAGCGCAAGCGCGTGCTCCACCGTGCCTTTCCGAGCTATACCGAGATGTGCAGCCAGTATCCGATTTTGCGGAAAGCCCCCGTTCTGCTTCCCGTGTTTTGGCCGATTCATCTTGTCAAGCGGCTCCTCGCCCGGGGCAAGGTCAAAGCGTATATCCACGATTATTTGCGCTTTGATGAAGTTACCCTCACCGAGCATCAGCAAGCCCTCAATTTCGTCGGCCTGGACTATCATTTCAAATAAACCGAACCCTCAGCCGTCCGGACGGTATGCGGGAAGGAGTGCAGCGGGAGAGAACGATTTTGCGAGAGGAATAATCGTCAGCGTATACGCATGTGCACGCTGCACTCCTTCAGTCGCCTTCGGCGACAGCTCCCTCTCGGAGGGAGCCTTTATCG
>JAZODX010000177.1:0-2965 GCA_045597265.1 Eubacteriales bacterium
TGCCTCTGAGAATGGTAGCGGCGGCAGCTGCGGTCTTACCCAGGGGCTTGCCTGCAGCGTCCAGAACGTACCACTTGCGCTCAATGGTTTCTTTTTTCGCCATAAAAGTGGACATTTGAGATTTTCCTCCGTAAAACATTTAATAGATAAAATTTCAGCCTGCTTAGTATAACATAACCAAGCAGGCTTGTCAAGGGTTTTTTGAAAAAAATCCGAATATTTTAATTTAGCATATGCAATCCTCTCGATTTCTCCGTTTTTCTTCAAAATCGATGGCAATATCTCGCGCGCGATACACGTTTTTTCTCCGTGCCGCTTATTCGCTCTCCTCAGCGGTATCCTTTTTCTGCTTCAGACCGCATCCGGGACAGTAAACCATGGTCGGGTTCAGCCGCGTGCCGCAGGCAGTACAGAAAACGGCGTTCTCGCCGCCCTCGATCGCCTCCTTGAGTCTGCGCACTCTGCGGCGGAGGGTATTGATGCGGGAGACCATATCGCTGACCTCCTTCGTATGATCGTGACCGTAATGCAGCTGATCGTAGGTCAGACGGCCGAGCTTCTCATATGCGGCGGAGAGCTCTCCCTTGGCCTGATGCAGCTTGTAATTGAGCTTGACCGTATCGCCCAACTCTCCTGCCTTGAGCGCAGCCCGGTTTGCCGTGCGCGAGACGTTATCGCGGATTTCATTCCAGTTTGCCATACCTTTTCCTCCTCTGATAATTCGTTACTTTCATTATACATGAATCCCCCCAAAATGTCAAAGGAATGGATGAATATTTACACTTCGGCTACATAATTCTTCCGTACTGCGGGAAAAATAACTGCAATATGAAAGGAGAAGCGTATGAATCTCAACAAAGATACCTATCCGAAATTTGCCGAAAGCCGCGCGCCGAAATCCCCATGTCTCCAAAACTGTCTCCGCGCCTTCCTCGTTGGAGGAAGCATCTGCTGTGCCGCGCAGGGGATGACCACGCTTTATCAATATCTCGGTATGGACAAGGAGGATGCGGGAACGCTGACTGCAGTAACCCTGGTTTTTCTTGCCACGCTGCTGACCGGCTTTGGCATCTTCGACCGAATCGCCAAATTTGCAGGTGCCGGAACGCTCGTGCCCATCACCGGCTTTGCCAACGCCGTGGTCTCACCCGCGATCGACACCAGAGCCGAGGGACTCGTGCTGGGCGTCGGGGCGAAGATATTCACGGTCGCCGGCCCCGTACTCCTCTACGGTACGGTGGCAGGTGCTGTATACGGACTGATCTATTGGATCAGCACATTATTTTAATCGAAAAGGCTTGACCGCACCGGTCAAGCCTTTTATATTTACGGTCAGTAATGTTCAACCGTACTGCATTTTCCGAAAAGAAATTGCAAAAACGCTTTTTCATCTACTTGGGCACTTATCTGTGAAATCGGGAGAATATAGGCATTCACACTGCTGTTGTACATCAAAACCCAGCGATCACCGACCACACATATCCGCTCAAATGCATCGTAAATCTGCTCAGTTCGTGTGGTCGCGGTAATCTCTACCATTTTATCATCGTAAAATTCGAATGCGGCCGAAGGCGAATACGGTAATTTTCCTGTTTTTTTCATCCGCTTAATTTGTGCACTCAGATTTTTTCTCAATCTTTTTTTGAACGTAAGCAGATAAGGTATCATATACAATCCCCACAGCATTGCAAAAATCGCCGTAAAAATTGCATTTTTCGTGCGAAGAAGAAAGAACAGCATCAACAATGCCGAGATAGCAAGGATAGCGATACGCGCTCTCATCACCCTTTTTTTCCCTTGCTGTGATTCAAAGGAATGAAAATAATTGAACGCAAAATAATCCTCTTCGGTGAGCGTGATATTCAATTGGAAAAGCATTTCATTCACCTCCTGAAGCAATTATACCATAAAATTAAAATTTATACAAGCCGTTCCTTTTTGTGCTTGTTGACATTTCAACAAGTTTGTGCTATACTTTTACCGCACCCCCAACACCGACACCGGAGGAAATTCCATGCAGGATATCAAAAGTACCGTTGCAAAGAATATCACCGAGCTTCGTCTGGCGAGCGGTATGACGCAGATGGAGCTTGCCGAAAAGCTGAATTACTCGGACAAAACCGTATCCAAATGGGAAAGGGCGGAATCGTCGCCCGACATTTCGATACTGGTTGAAATCGCGCAGCTGTTCGGTGTCTCGCTTGACACGCTGGTCGGTATAGAAAAATCCGATGCGTCGGCTGACATGCCGCTCGTGCAGGAGGAGGCGCCGTGTGAGCCGCCGAAATACAACCGACGGGCCATTGCGTACATATCGGAATCGGTCGGCTGGATTGCGGCCATCCTCGCCTTCATTATTACCACGCTGATCATCGGAAGGATCTCCTTTCAGTGGCTCTATTTTGTTTATACCCTGCCCGCGGTCTTGATTGTCAAGCTGGTGTTCAACTCTGTCTGGTTCAATCCGCGGAACAACTATTTCATCGTTTCTGCCCTGATGTGGTCGATCCTCGCGGCAATTCACATCACCTTCCTCTATTTTAAAATCGACGTTGCCCTGATCTACCTCCTCGGGATTGCGGGTGAAATTGTGATTGTTCTGTGGTCCTGCATCAAGAGGCCAAAGCAAAAGTAAACACAAAACGGTCTGTTTTTTGGCAAAAACAGACCGTTTTTATTATTTCTCCGATCCGTAGAGAAGAAAAAGGTACCGATTCTACGACTCGGATCCCCAATATTGACACCATTCTCCGATTCCTGGCTTCTCCTTGTCTCCTTTTTTCGGTATAATCAGACATATGATCCCCCGACAGTATTTCCAAGTAAATAACCAAAGGAGTAACGAAATGAGCCGAGAGATTCCAATCTTCTTTTCCACCGATGACAACTACATCCCCTATCTTGACGTCGCCGTTTCGTCCCTGATCGCCAATGCATCAAGGGCGTTCAATTACAGAATCATCAT
>JAZODX010000178.1:0-9035 GCA_045597265.1 Eubacteriales bacterium
GGGCGTTGATAGCAACGCCCTCATTCTGCTTGCCCCGGGAGGCAGCGTTCAAGCGTTCCCGTTCCTTTTCAATATCAATCTTCAGCAGCTTAGGAATCAGCTGGACAAACAGCACAACGCCCACAACGCCAAAAGGATATGCAATACCATAGCCAATGGCAGCGCGGCTTCCCTCGCCGGTGGCTTCCTTTGCGGCAGCCAGGCCGGGGGTGCTGGTCAGCGCGCCGGACATCATGCCAACTGCCAGATCCGTATCCACTTTGCCCAACTTCATAGCAGCTACGCAAACAGAACTGCCTACCAGAATGATCACAATACCCAGGATCACATAGAAGATGGCAGACTTTTTGAAGTTGCGGAAGAAGTTAGGACCTGCAATAAAGCCGACAGCAGTAACAAAGCAGATCAGACCGATGTTTTTCAAAACATCAGGCACCAACAAATTAAAGTGGCCAAACACAAGGGCAATCAGCAAAATACCGGATGTTCCCAGGCTCAGTCCCTTGATGGTCACACTGCCTAACAGATATCCCAGTGCAGCAATGCAGAAAACGATCATCAGATCACTTGAAAAAACACCCGATAACCAACTCAGGATTGCGTTCATTTACTTGTTACACCTTCTTTTATTCTTTGCTGCGCAAATACGCGGCACGGCCGGTTTCGTAGAGGTTGTTGCCCTCGCTGTCGATGATGACAAACAGAGGCATTTCCTCCACATACAATTTCCGCAGTGCCTCCGCGCCCAGATCTTCATAGGCGATCAGCTCGCACTTTTTAATGCACTTAGCCAGCAGTGCGCCTGCGCCGCCAATAGCGCCAAAGTAGACACCGGAATACTTCTTCATGGCTTCCACCACTTCCGGAAGTCTTGCGCCTTTGCCGATCATGCCTCTGGCGCCCACACTCATCATGGTGGGAGCATAAGCATCCATACGGCCGGAGGTAGTGGGACCGGCAGAGCCGATGACCTGACCAGGCTTTGCCGGTGTGGGGCCTACATAATAAATGGTGGCATCCTTGGGGTCAAAGGGCAGCTCCTCGCCCCGGGCCAGTGCTTCGCACATCCGCTTGTGGCCTGCGTCACGGGAGGTGTAGATGGTGCCGGTGAGGTAGACGGTATCGCCCGCCTTCAAAGATCTTGCCAGCTCCTCTGTCAGAGGCAGTGTGATATGCTTTTCCATTTACAGCACCTCCGTCTTATGCCGGGTCACATGGCAGTTGATGTTGATGGCACAGGGCATACCGGCAATGTGGGTAGGCAGGGTCTCGATATTCAGACCGATGGCAGTGGTCTTGCCGCCGAAGCCCTGGGGGCCGATGCCGAGGGCATTGACCTTTTCCAGCATCTCCGCCTCCAGCTCCGCGTAGAAGGGATCGGGATTACGCACATCCAGAGGGCGCATAATGGCCTTCTTGGCCAGCAGCGCCGCCTTGTCGAAGGTGCCGCCGATGCCCACGCCCACCACGATGGGAGGACAGGGATTGGGGCCGGCCGCTTCCACCGTCTCCAGAATGAAATCCTTGATACCCTGCAGACCGGCAGAGGGCTTGAACATCCGAATGGCGCTCATGTTCTCACTGCCGAAGCCCTTGGGACCCACGGTGATCTTCACATTTTCACCGGGAACGATCTCGGTGTAGAGCATAGCGGGGGTATTGTCGCCGGTGTTGCCACGGCGAACAGGGTCGCCTACCACACTCTTGCGCAGGTAGCCCTTGTCATAGCCCCGGCGGACGCCCTCATTGACGGCGTCGGTCAGGCTGCCGCCCACCAAATGCACATCCTGGCCGATCTCCAGGAACACACAGGCCATGCCGGTGTCCTGGCAGATGGGGACGTTCTCGCTGTCGGCGATGCGGTAATTTTCAATGATCTTGTCCAGGATGCCCTGGGCCAGGGTGCCGTCCTCACAGGCGCGGCAGCCCTCAATGGCGCACTTGACATCCCCGGGCAGATGGGTATTGGCTTCGATGCACAGCCGCTCCACCACATCGGTGATGGCGCTGACGGAAATTTCACGCATAGACCGTCCTCCGTTTCAGCGCTCGTGACGGGCGTAGTTGGGCAGCAGCAGCGGGGACACACCCTCGGTTTCCACACCGGCCTCGGCCAGCATAGCGGCATAGTCCTCAATGTGCTGCAGGCTGGGCTGGCCCAGTTCCACTTCCCTGGCCTTGGCTGCGGCAGCCTTACCGGCATTGCGGCCGAAGACGATGATATCCAGCAGGCTGTTGCCCATAAGGCGGTTACGTCCATGGATACCGCCAACGGCCTCACCGGCCACCAGCAGGTTGGGAATGGCCTTGGTAAAGCCCTCGCCGCCGATCTCCAGACCACCGTTCTGGTAGTGCAGGGTGGGATACACCAGAATCGGAACCTTTCTCATATCAATGCCGTAGTTTAAGTACATGCGCAGCATTGCGGGAATTCTCTTTTCGATGGTGCCTTCGCCGCCCAGGATCTCGATCATGGGGGTATCCAGCCATACACCGCTGCCCAGAGGGGTATCTACGCCCTTGCCGTTGGCACATTCACGAATGATGGCAGAAGCGGAAACGTCTCTGGTTTCCAGGGGATGGGCGTACGCCTCGCCGTCCTTGTTGACCAGCATGGCGCCCAGGGAACGCACCTTCTCCGTGACCAGCGCGCCAAAGATCTGGCTGGGGTAAGCGACGCCGGTGGGATGGTACTGAATGGTATCCTGGTACAGCAGCGGCGCGCCGGCACGGTAGCCCAGGATCAGGCCGTCGGCAGTGGCGCCGTAATGGTTGGAGGTGGGGAAATTCTGGTAGTGCAGACGGCCGGCACCGCCGGTGGCGATGATGACGGTCTTGGCACGGGCAATCAGATAGTCGTCGGTCTCCATGTTCAGCAGCACGGCACCGGCCACCTGGCCCTTGTCATCCTTGATCAGCTCCACGGCAGAGGTGAACTCCACCACGGGAATGCCCCGGTTGAGCACTTCGTCACGGACGGTACGCATGATCTCGGCACCGGAGTAGTCCTTGCAGGCGTGCATACGCTTGCGGGAGGTGCCGCCGCCGTGGGTGGTGACCATGGTGCCGTCGGGCGTTTTGTCGAACATCACGCCGAGATCGCCCAGCCAGCGGATGGCGTCGGGCGCCTCCATGACGAGACGGCGAAGCAGCTCGGGGCGTGCGGCAAAGTGGCCGCCGCCGAATGCATCGATATAGTGCTGAACGGGCGAATCGTTGGGCTTGTCAGCCGCCTGAATACCGCCCTCCGCCATCATGGTGTTGGCGTCGCCGATGCGGAGCTTGGTGACAATCATGACGTCGGCACCTGCCTCATGTGCCTCGATGGCGGCAGAGGAGCCTGCGCCGCCGGCACCGATGACCAGAACGTCCACGTCGTAATCGATTTTGTCAAGATCAATCTTCTCGCCGAGCAGGCGGGAGTTGGAATGGAGCAGGCGGCCGAGCTCTGCCGGAGCCTTTTCACCGCGGTTGGGGCCAACCTTGATCTCGGTAAAGCCCGCGTCGCGGTAGTCGGGATGAAATTCACGGAGGAGCGCGTCCTTTTCGTCGGCCGTCATGCGGCGGGGCTCAACGCCCATACGCGCGGCGCGGGTCGCCTCGACTCTCTTGATCGATTCAAGCATTTCGGGTGTAAACATTCGCACAGTCCTCCTTATTTCTCGATCTCGCGCGTGTTGTAGAGTTCCTTCATCTCGGTGATCGGCTTACCCATGATCTGCTCGATCAGGGCATCGTATGCACCGTGACGGATTTCCTCCACGCGTTCGCGCAGATGCTCGGTCTCGGGAAGCAGATATTTGCCGTTGAGACGGCGGGCAAGCTCACCCACCATGGGATGGGAGATGCCGGCAGGACAGCGCACGGAGCAGCATCCGCAGCCGACGCAGTCGAAGGATTCCTCGGCGCAGGCCGCGAAATCGCCCCGCTGGGCGTAGGCAATATACTGCATGACGTTCAGTCCCTGCGTGCAGGCCTTGGTGCAGGCATTGCAGCCGATGCAGGCGTAGATCTCGGGATAAAGCTCCATCATGATCCGCTCGGTCGGCTTGATTTCGTTGATATCGTAGGTGCGCTTATCGGCGGGATAGAAGGGGATAGAGGCGATGCACATGCCCTCCTCGACCTGCGTCTGGCAGGCAAGACAGGTTTTAAGCTCGTTCTTTCCCTTGATGCGGTAGAGGGTAGCACAGGCACCGCAGAAGCCGTGACGGCATCCGCATCCGCGCGTGAGGGTATAGCCTGCGTATTCCATCGCCGTCATGATGGTCAGATCGGCAGGTACGGTATATTTTTTGCCGTAGAGGTAGATATTTACCATTGATTCCATGTATGGCTCTCCTTATTCAAGCGTAATCTTCATGCCGTCGTAGGAGACGCCGAAGCCCTCGGCGGCGGCAATCGGGACAAAATCGTCATAAACAACGTCGGTACCGTTGTGCGAGAAGTGGTTGGAGATAAAGATCGTCTTCGCGTCGGCGTAACCCTCCTCCAGCATCCGCACCTTGACCTCAACGTTGTTGCCGAAGCTCATATGGCTGGGGCCGAGGCCGCGCTCGGAATAGCGGTTTCCTGCGGTGCAGTCAAGCGAGACGAAGGAGAAATAGGGCTTGGTCTCTGCCCAGTAGGACCAGACCTCCTCACCCGGATAGTTGGTATCGTTGCCGTAAAGGATGGTATGCTTGCCGTCGCTGATCTGATAGATCACGGGACCGGCCGACGGATCGTGCACGGCGGGCAGAGCCGTGACGGTATAGCCGTCCACCGTGAAGGGCTCGAAGCAGCGGACGGTACGGCGGGCAAGCAGCCCCATCGCCTCGTAGCGTTCGGTGAAGGGGCGCATCGATTCGGTGACGATCTCGCTTCCCCAAAGGGTGAAGCAGAAGCCGGGATCGGGGCGCGCCATGCCCGGGCGGATCATGGTCAGCTCTTTGTGATAAAGATGATCGCTGTGGGAATGGGTAATGAGGCAGTTTTTGATCTTCATCGGATCAAGCGCGTGGGTGTGCAGGTGGCTGAGGGTATCGGCGGGAAAATCGATGAGCAGACGGCCGTCGATGATGGCCTGCGAGCGGGTGCGCAGTGCGCGTCCGCCGATTTCACGGGCGCGGCGGCAACGCTCACAGCCGCAGAAAAGAGAGGGGAATGCCTCGGCCGCAGCCGTTCCAAGATATTGAAATTTCATGGACGTTCTCCTTTTGTAATCAATATTCGGGGGGCAGCTCGTCTACCTCGTCGAAGCGGAAGACGGGGCCGTCCTTGCAGACGTACTTTGCACCGATGTTGCATCGGCCGCACTTGCCCACGCCGCACTTCATGCGCAGCTCAAGCGTGGTATAGACCTGGTCGGTTGAGAAGCCCATCTCCTTGAGGGCGGCAAGACAGAATTTGATCATGATCGGAGGACCGCACAAAAGGGCAACGCAGTCGTTGGTGAAGCCCAGCTCCTTGAGATAGGCGGGAACGAAGCCGACGTGGCCGTCCCAGCCCTCCTGCTCGCGGTCGATGGTGAGGTGGACGTTCACACCCTCGGTCTTTGCCCAGACCTCCTCGATTTCACGGCGGCGGACGAGATCGTCTGCCGAGCGGGAGCCGTAAAGAATATCCACGCGGCCGTAATTTTCGCGGTTGTCAAGCACGTAGTTAATCACCGAGCGGAGAGGGGCGAGACCGATACCGCCGGCGATGAAAAGCAGATTCTTTCCCTTCAGCGCGGTTTCCACCGGGAAATGGTTGCCGTAGGGGCCGCGGACGGTGATCTGATCACCGACCTGCAGACTGTGCAGGTAGTCGGTCAGCTCGCCGCATTTTTTGATGCTGAATTCCTGATATTCCCGGTTGGTCGGCGACGAGGTGATCGAGAACATTGCCTCGCTGACGCCGGGGGCGCAGAGCATGGCGCATTGGCCGGGCATATGCTCGAAGAGCTTTCCGCCCTCGGGTGCCTCCACGCGGAAGGTTTTGACGTCGGGGGTTTCGTCGCAGATGTCTGTGATCACGCCCACCCGGGGAATCAGGGTGTCAAGCGTGTAATGATCGTGGCAATGGCAGGTGCATTCACTCATTTCGCAGCCTCCTTTTCTTCTTTTGCAAAGGCGCGGATGACCTTGACAATGTTCAGAGACGCCGGGCATTTATCCACACAGCGCCCACAGCCCACGCAGGAGAACATTCCGTCGTTGTTGGTCGGAAAGTAGACCAGCTTGTGCATAAAGCGCTGACGGAAGCGCTGCATCTGGGCGGTGCGGTTGTTGCCGTGCGCCATCATGGTGAAGTCGGAATACATACAGGAGTCCCAGCAGCGATAGCGCTCGACACCGTGACCGGTATCGTAGTCCTTGATATCGTAGCACTGGCAGGTCGGGCAGACGAAGGTGCAGGTGCCGCAGGCAATGCATCCCCGGAAGAGCGTGTCCCAGAGGGGAGAATTGAATTTCTCCTCAGTTTTGCCCGCTCCCCAGCCCTCCAGGCTGAGATCGGCGTTGGGAAGCTTCTTCATAATACCGGTCGTAAAGGCCTTTGCCGCGTCAAGCGCGGTTTCGTCGGCGGCATCTGCCGTCGAGAGAAGATCGCCCGCCAGCGCGGTCAGTGTCTCGCCCTTCTCGGTGACGGCCTGCCAGAGGAAGGCGTCGCCCAGCGGCCAGATCACTGCATCAGCCCCCTCGGGCGCGGTGGGATCAATGCCGAAGGCGGTGCAGAAGCAGGATTCGCTCGGTGCCGAGCAGGCAAGTGCAACGACGGTGCCGTGGGCACGGCGTGCGGCGTAGAAGGAATCCACCGGATCGGAGAGGAAAACGCGGTCGAGCACGCGAATGCCCGCAAGATCGCAGGCCTTGACGCCGAAGAGCACGAAATGCTCATTCTCCAGTGCCTCGGGGGTAACGGTAATTTTTTTGTCCTCGGTCAGACAGGTGTAGAGGGTTTCGCTCTGGGGGAAGAAGGCGTCCTTGGGGGATTTGACCGTCTTGAGGGTATACAGGTCAACCTCCGCCTCGGCGTTCCAGAGACCGAAATTGGTCTGCCCTGCCGTTTTCAGGGGCAGGATCAGGCGCATTTCCTCTGCGATACGGGCGTAGAGCGAGGGCATGGCATCCCGTTTGATTTTCCGCATAGCCATCAGTTCGTCCCCCTCTCGTCAACGATGCCGGGCTCGGCATCCCGAAGCGTATAGTCTACCAGCGGTGCGCGCTGATCGACCGACTCTCCGGCCTGATAATCGCCGTAGAGCTCGTTGATATCCTTGATAAACTTGCGGTTGAAGAGGTGGAGCGGAATGCCCTGCGGGCAGACGCGGCTGCACTCACCGCAGTCGGTACAGCGGCCGGCCACGTGGAAGGCGCGGATAATGTGGAACATCTTTTCCTCAAAGGAATTGACGTTGGCCTTTTGTGCCGAGTCGAATTTTGTACTGTCAAATACGCACTTGCGGCAGGAGCAGGCGGGGCAGACGTTGCGGCAGGCGTTGCAGCGGATGCACTTGGAGAGCTCTGCGCGGAAGAAGGCAAACTTCTCAGCCGGGCTCATGGCCTCGATAGCCTCAACCGCCGTCATGCGGTCCATGTCGCGGGTCTCACGCGACTCGCCCCAAAGCTCGTCGTAAATCTTGTGCTCCTTACCGCGGCAGACGTGGCAGCGTTCAAGCATGGCGTCGGTATAGGCAAGGTCAAAGTCGCCGTAAACGGTGTTCACACGGATGACGGAGGGACCGTCAAGCTCGGTTCCCGTCACCCCCGTGATGCCGGTGATGCCCTGTGCCTTGATTTTTTCGATATCCAGCTTGCCGCGGCAGCCGACGCCGATAATATAGGCCTTATCGCGGTCAATGCGGTGCTCGGTCAGCAGTTGGTTGAAGCTGTAGGTATCGCAGGGCTTGAGGAAGACAAGGGTCTTGCCCTCGAGCTTCGAAGCCTCGATCATGTATTTCGAAAGGTTTGCACCGCAGAAGCCGTCGTAGACAAATTCGTCAAGCGACTCTGCCGTTTCAAAATAGGCAACCTCGGGGTTATACGAGGTATCCCCGCGGCGCCAGCCCAGCACGCGGACGACGGTGCCGTCGGCCAGCAGTTCTTTTGCGCGTTGAATCAGTTCTTGCATCGGATGTCCTCCAGTCTCACGTTCGGGCCCAGCGCGTGAATCTTGGCCGCGAACTCGTTCATGGTGGTCGAGAACTTCACGCCCTCGGCGGCGGATACCCACTCAACGCGGGTGCGGCCGCGCTCGATGCCGAGATAATCGAGCATCGAGAAGAGCAGTGTCATACGACGGCGTGCGTAATAGTTGCCGGTGCTGTAGTGGCAGTCACCGGGGTGACAGCCGCAGAGGATAACCCCGTCCGCACCCTTCTCGAAGGCACGGAGAATAAACATGGGGTTGACGCGGCAGGAGCAGGGCACGCGGATGATCTTGACCTCGGCAGGATAGGAAAGGCGGCTCGAGCCGGCCAGGTCCGCGCCCGCATAGCTGCACCAGTTGCAGCAGAACGCAACGATTTTGGGGGTGAATTCCCCGGTCTTTTCGTTTATCGGCATATTGCATCCACCTCCGCAATGATCTGTCTGTTCGAGAAGCCCTGCAGGTCCATCGCACCCGACGGGCAGGCAACGGTGCAGGCACCGCAGCCCTGGCAGAGGGCGTTATTTACAACGGCAATCCGACGGGTTTCGCGGATGCCGTGGTCGTTGATAAGCTTATCCTCATAGGAGATTGCACCGTAGGGACATACGTTCGCACAGCTCGAGCAGCCGTTGCAGAGCAGCTCGTCGGACTTTGCCGTGCAGGGGTTGGTGGTCAGCTTATCCTTGGCAAGGAGGCCGATCGCCTTGACGGCGGCGGCACCTGCCTGCGCGACCGTCTCGGGAATATCCTTCGGTCCCTGGCAGACGCCCGAGAGGAAGATACCCGCGGTGGGAGACTCAACGGGGCGGAGCTTGGGGTGTGCCTCGGTGAGGAAGTTGTTGGTATCGATGCTGGCAGTCAGCATGGTGGCAAGCGGACGAACCGACGGATCGGGTTCAATGGCGGTGGCCAGAACAACC
>JAZODX010000179.1:0-4372 GCA_045597265.1 Eubacteriales bacterium
AAGTGGTGGATGAGGTGTTATCTCACAGGCTTAAGATTGCTATTATCCAAGCCAAGATGCTTCAATATATCCGCTGTAACAGTGTTGAAATTGTTTCGTATACTATCGTTAGAATATCGTAAAACAGTTATCCCCCAAGAAGATAAGACCGCACCTCTTTGTTTGTCTGCTTCTTTGTGCTCGGGCAATAGGTGCTGTCTGCCGTCTACCTCAATTACAATCTTCTTTTCCGCTATGTAAAAGTCAACGATATAGTTTTCAATATTATGCTGACGTCTGACGTTATAGGGCAATCTTTTTAAAAAATCATACCACAGATGCTTTTCTTCGGGTGTCATGTTTTTTCGCAGTGTTCGAGCATTTGACACGAGATTTTTGTTGTAAGGTATCATTTGACTCCTCATCCACCGCTGGCGCGGTCCCCCTTCTCCCACAGGAGAAGGCTTTTTATAAGTTCAACATTTTCTTGTATTGGTTTTGTTCCATCGAGTCGAAGGACTTTGTGCGATAGTGTTTTCAGCCAATCCTCAATCTTTTTGGGAGTTCTTTTTTCTGCAAATGCAAAAAACTTTTCTTCTTGCTCGTACATATCTCCGCCCGGAAGTACCCTATCTCCGAATTTATCAATAGCTCTTTGCCTAATCCTTTTCATTCGAACGTCAAGGGGAACATCAAGGTATACCACAAGAGTATAATTTTCATTGATCTCCGGAGTCATATTTCCATTAACGGCAGAAAAAACAAAACAGGGATTTTTCTTTATATCCTCTAATAGCAACTGTTCAACTTCTTCTCTCGTTCTTGATGAAGCATACGGATTATCTGTGGAAATGAAATAATATTGTTCTATATCCATGTGCTTGAAGTTTAATTCTTTGGCAAGCGCACCGGCAAGTGTTGTTTTACCGCTTCCATTCAGTCCACATACACATATTCCACACTTCATATACCGCCCCCGTATTTGTCGCCAGTTTCGCATTCGTTTTACAAATGCATCGGGCTATGCCTACACCCTTATTATAGCACAAAAACCGCAGAAAATCAATCTGCGGTTTCTGTACTTTTGTGATTCCTCCGTTAAGAACAACAGAGAAAGGGTTACGGGCGTTTTTTTAATTCGTTCTTCCTTTCCTCGGACACGCGATAGCTCTCGATGGCCTTGCGGACGGCCATGGCCTGCACTGTCGGATGCAGACGCCCCTCGGCAAAATACGGCAACGTCTCCTCCTCGCGGACGGCGAGTGCCGTTGCAAAATACCACGCGCACATCATGGCAACGTAATACTCCTCATGCCGCCGTGCGGCAATTTCCGCAACGGCCCGGAGATCGTCTGCCGTAAAAGCCTCCCCGAGGCAATGAAGCATCAGCATTTCCATGCCGAAACGGCAGGCATAGGGATGCGGGTCGGCCATCCAACGCACGATATCCCGACGAAGCGCGTGCCGATCCCGTGAGAAAATTTTCGGACGCAGACTGTCGCAGGTTGCCCAGTTATCCACATAGGGCAGGAACGCCTCGATGGCAGAGACGAGTAGCTCGCGATCCCGCATCATTGACAAAAGGCAGGCGTGCAGATTGTTTTCGTCATAGCTTTCGTGCGGCAGAGCGCAAAGGAATTCCGCAGCCTCTGCCGTTCCGCTGATTTTCCGTGCATATGCCCGAAGCGCCGGCATACGCACGCCAAGGATGGAGTCGGGGCGGACAGTCGGGAGCAGGCGGGACTGAAAGGCACGGTATTGGGGGTCAGCCAATGCACGAAGATCTGATAAAATTTGCTTTTCTTCCGACATCGCGATTCTCCTCTCGCACGCATATACTTTTACGGGGAAAGAATATCAAGAAGCGTCTCAACGTTATCCTCATCATATTCAATCTCGGCAGAGTAACGCCGAGCAAGGTCAACCAGACGCGCAAGCGTCATCTCCTCCACGGCAAACAGCGCACGGATCACCTCGGTGCTGAATACGCAGAAGGCGATGCGTGCCGCATAGCGGCCGTCATCGAGGACGGCGGGCAGGTGGCGATAGAGAAAATATTCCAGCAGGCGAGCAAAGGGCTTCTCCCATGCGGCGTCAGACGGCGCGGCGTCGGTGAGGGTGTCGAGCACCGTATCCCATGCGGGATCGAGCCGTTCGAGAGAGCGATAAATCTCCCGCCACGCCTCCATTCCGCGGGGGGGAATCGACGCACCGCCGTGCGCAAGGAGCGCGGCTATCCGCGCCTCAAGTGAGACGGTGTCGTCGGCAAGAAGCGAGAGCGCGACATCGCGGCGGGCAAGAAATTCCGTCTCCTCCCGATTAAGCGGCGTCGGATCGCCGTCATCGGCGAGGGGCACGATCCGCATCGGTGAGGATCGCGCGAGAATGAGCTGTCCTGCCGCTTCACAGCATAGGCCGAGACCGATCTCGGTTCGCCCACCATAGAAATTGCGGAAACGGGGATGATCAGCGCAAATCTGACAAAGGCTCTCCTCCCCGAGGGTAAGAATCATCTCGCACAAGCCGTCATCCCGCAAGAGGGGACAGCGTTCATCTGCAGTGAGGCGGAAATGGGCAGATTCGCCGCCGTCATCAATAACGGATGCCAGCCGTTCACCAAACGACCCTTTTATGGTGCGGTAAAAGGCGCGGCTGTCGGAATCTATATCAATCTCCCAGCCCACGCAGCAGCTGTGGCGGCAATCGGCAGCAATACAGCGAAATTCCGCATAGTAATCGGGCGCGAAAATCATTGCTTTCCGTTCCTCCGTCCGCGAAGACAGAGAAAACCGATCAGCCCCACTGCGATCAGCAGAACCGAAGCCGCAGCAAGATCGAGGAACCCGCTGCGCGAGGCGACGAAAATTGCCGTCGGACCGTCTGCTCCGCCGATAATGCCGATTGATGCGCGGCTGTGCAGAACAGCACTCAGCACAGAAATACCACCGATTACCAAAACGGCAATACCGAGAATGGTCAATACGAGAAAGAGAATACGCAGGACTCTGCGTTTCATGCTCATCACCTCACATCCGGTTTATTTGATTATAGCACACTTCATTATAGCACACTTCTCCCCGTAAAACAAGTCAGAGAGAAATCTTTTTCCGTCTTGCTTTCTTCTTCGTTTTATGTTACAATATTATGCATATGCTCTGTGAGCAAATCTGCGAAAATCAGGATTCGAATATGAAGAAAACACAACTTCGCGGCGTGGTGATTCTGCTCGCCACCGCCTTTATCTGGGGCTCGTCCTTCGTTGCGCAGGACGTCGGCATGAACTCGGTTGAGGCCTTCACCTTCAACGGCATCCGCACGCTGATGGGCGCGACGGTCCTGCTTCCCTTTATTCTCCTCCGCGACCTTATCGGTGCCAAAAAAGCCGACGCATCCACACCCGTCCTTCGACGCGCCGCGAACAAAAAGCTCCTCATCAGCGGAACCCTCATCGGTATCGTGCTCTGTGCCGCGAGCAATCTCCAGCAGTTTGCCTTTAACTATTCCTCTTCGGGAAAGATTGCCTTTATCACGGCATTCTATATGCTCTTCGTTCCGATCATCGGCCTGTTTCTGCGCAAGCGTATCTCGGGCGTAACCTGGGGATGTATTCTGCTTGGTACACTCGGCCTGTATTTTCTCTGCATCGGCGAGGAGGGGCTGTCCGATATCAACGTGGGGGATATCCTCACGCTCTGCTGTGCCGTCGTTTACGCCGTGCACATCCTACTCATTGAAAAGCTCGCCCCGGAGGTCGATTCGATTAAGCTTTCCTGCGTGCAGTTCGCCGTATCTGGAACGATTTCCTGTATACTCATGTTTATCTTTGAATCTCCCTCCCTGCCCGCAATCGGCGCGGCCATCATCCCCCTGCTCTATTCCGGCATTATGAGCTGCGGCTTTGCCTATACCTTCCAGATCGTTGGACAGAAGTACACCGAATCAACGGTTGCCTCCCTCTTAATGTGCATGGAATCGGTATTCGGCGTGCTCTGCTCTGCCCTCCTGCTGCACGAGCGTCTTACGGCACGCGAAACGCTCGGCTGTATCATCATGTTCGCCGCCATCATCCTCTCGCAGATAGGTGATCTGATCGTATCCAAAATCAAGCAAAAACTCACCTGATCAACTTTTTATTGTTATCGCGACAGCGGCCATGCAAAACGCATCTGCCAAGGCTCCCTTGTGTAAAGGGAGCCTTGCAGAGTGGCAACAAAGTATAACTTTATTGCCAAGCGTAACGATGCGCACAGTTAGCCTCCCTCCGATGAGGGGAGGCGCAAGCGCCACGAGGTTGCAAGCAACCTCTGAGGTGGCTCGCGAAGCGAGACGGAAGGAGTGCAGCGGGAGTGAACGATTCTGCGAGAGGAATAATCGTCAGCGCATACGCATGTGC
>JAZODX010000180.1:0-2726 GCA_045597265.1 Eubacteriales bacterium
GCAAGTCCTCGCTGGTCAACCTGATTTCCCGCCTGTATGACGCCACTGAGGGTACGGTTCGCGTGGGCGGCGTTGACGTGCGCGACTATGCGCTTGACGATCTGCGCAATAACGTGGCCGTTGTTCTGCAGAAGAATATTCTTTTCTCGGGCACCATCAAGGAAAATCTTCGCTGGGGCAATCCCGATGCGACCGACGAGGAGATGAAAGAGGCCTGCCGCCTGGCCTGCGCCGACGAATTCATCCGTGCCTTCCCCGATGGATACGACACCTACATCGAGCAGGGCGGAGCGAATGTCTCGGGTGGGCAGAAGCAGAGGCTTTGTATTGCGCGTGCTCTGCTCAAGCGGCCGAAAATTCTGATTCTGGACGACTCCACCAGCGCCGTGGACACCCGAACCGATGCGCTGATCCGTCAGGCAATGCGCACCTATATTCCCGAGACGACCAAAATTATCATTGCACAGAGAACCGCATCGGTGGAGGACGCCGACCGCATCCTCGTCATGGAGGGCGGCGAGATCATCGCTTTGGGTAATCACGCCGAGCTGATGCGAAGCTGTGACGTTTACCGTGAGATCTATATTTCCCAAAATAAGGCAGGTGATACGGATGAAGAATAACAAGCCGAAGCGCCGCGGCAGTGCCAAGATGATCGGCCGCCTGCTCCGTATGCTCTTTTCCTTTTTTCCGGTCATGCTGCCCGTCACGATCGTATGTATTCTTTTTAATGCCGTTGTCAGCTCGATTCCGGCTATCTTCATGGAGAAGGTTATTTCTTTGATCGAGCAAAGCTGGCAGAGTGGGGATTGGGCGTCGGTCAGCGGAGAAATTATCCGCATCGTCCTCACGCTTGGCTCTCTTTATCTGGTTTCCCTCTGCTCGGGGCTTCTCTTCAATCAGCTCATGGCTTTTATCACGCAGGGGGCGCTTGCCAAAATGCGCCAGTCAATGTTTGATAAGATGCAGACGCTGCCCATCAAGTATTTCGATACGAACAACCACGGCGATATCATGAGCCATTATACCAACGATATCGACACCCTGCGGCAGATGATTTCCCAAAGTCTTCCGCAGCTGCTCAGCTCGTCGGTAATCGTGGCAACCGTTCTTTTCATTATGCTGCGCTATTCTGTCTGGCTGACGCTGGTCGTGCTTGCCGGCGTGTCGATGATGCTCTTCGTGGTCAAAAAGGTCGGCGGCGGCTCTGCGCGCCACTTCGTTCGTCAGCAAAAGGCGATTGGACGTACCGAGGGCTTTATTGAAGAAATGATGCACGGACAGAAGGTTGTGCAGGTGTTCTGTCACGAGGAGGCTGCCTGTGCGGATTTTGACCGCATCAACGACGAGCTCTGCCACGAGGCCGAGCGAGCCAATCGCTATGCCAATATGCTGGGGCCGATCCTCAACAATATCGGCAATGTGCTCTACGTGATCGTCGCGCTGGCGGGGGGACTTCTCCTGCTCTCGGGCGCGCCCAATCTCAGCATTGCGGGGCTCCCGCTGACCATCAGCGTCGTTGTGCCCTTCCTCAATATGACCAAGCAGTTCTGCGGTAACGTCAACCAGGTCTCAAGCCAGCTCAATTCGATTATCATGGGTATGGCGGGTGCAGAGCGCGTGTTTGCCCTTCTTGACGAGGCCCCCGAGGTGGATGACGGATACGTTACGCTGGTCAATGCCCGCGAGGAAAACGGCGAGCTTGTGGAGTGCGAGGAGCGCACCGGTATCTGGGCGTGGAAGCATCCCCATAAGGAGGATGGCAGCGTGACCTATACCCGCCTGCAGGGAGACGTACGTCTGACCGAGGTGGATTTCGCCTATGAGGAAGGGAAGACCGTCCTTCACGACGTCACCCTTTACGCCGAGCCGGGGCAGAAGGTTGCCTTCGTGGGGGCAACCGGCGCCGGGAAAACGACCATTACCAATCTCATCAACCGCTTCTACGATATCGCCGACGGCAAAATCCGTTACGACGGCATCAATATCAATAAGATCAAAAAGGCAGACCTACGCCGCTCGCTCGGTATCGTTCTGCAGGATACCAACCTCTTCACCGGTACCGTCATGGATAATATCCGCTACGGCCGTCTCGACGCGACAGATGACGATTGCATCGCCGCCGCCAAATTGGTCGGCGCACACGACTTCATTACCCGTCTCCCCGAGGGTTACGCGACTATGCTGACCGGAAACGGCGCAAACCTCTCGCAGGGACAGCGCCAGCTTCTCGCCATCAGCCGTGCCGCCGTTGCCGATCCTCCCGTCATGATCATGGACGAAGCAACCTCCTCCATCGACACCCGTACCGAGGCGATCGTTCAGCGCGGTATGGATGCCCTTATGCACGGACGTACCGTCTTCGTCATCGCCCACCGCCTCTCTACCGTCAAAAATTCGAATGTCATCATGGTGCTCGAGCACGGTCGGATCATTGAGCGGGGAAGCCATGAGAAGCTGATTGCCGAGAAGGGAAAGTATTATCAGCTGTATACGGGGGCGTTTGAATTGGAGTAAGGAATCGGGGCGCTGCCCCGGGCCCCGGTCAAGGTGCTTTTTGAAAAAAGCGCCTTGACAATCCGCAAAAACTTTCCACCAAATATTTTGCGAAAAGGATGCGTGATTTGATTATGCGCATCTTGGGTAGGCGCCCCTCGGGCGCCGACCGCTCAGCAGAGGATGTAACAAAGAAACCGGCTTCCGTGCCTCGCCGCAATGCGGCGAGG
>JAZODX010000181.1:0-1768 GCA_045597265.1 Eubacteriales bacterium
GAAACACACCTCAAGATGAGATATCCCACAGCTTAAGCTGGTAAGGTCACTTAAAGACTATGAGTTTGATAGGTCGGAGGTGTAAGCGTGGTAACACGTTCAGCTGACCGATCCTAATAGACCGAGGGCTTGAACTGCAAAATCTTGCAGACCAAGCGCATTTGAGTATCGCTTAGTTTGCTCTTCTTCCTTTATTCGGTTTTCAATGTACATTGACTAAGAGAAGACAATGTGTTTTTACACATTGTCTTTTTTTCTTTCCTTTCTTGACAAATAGCGAAAAATATGATACCATATCGCTACCTTGCAAAAAAGGACGGCGATCGCGCCGATGACGGATCTTCATTTTCCCATTTATGCGTCTGTGCCGCCGTGCGGCAGAAAGGATCTGTATGGCAATGCCCGAACAATCTGCATTAAATCAGCAATTTATCCTGCCCGATCTTCATTATCGCCCCGACTTATTTTTGAGCGGTGAACTGATTCGTGCCGATGAACGTCTTCCGCGCCGTCTGGCTCGCCTGGCCGAGCTTGGAACCGGCTGTGTGATTCCGCTTTTGACTGAGGATATGCCTTTACCCGCAGAAGACGGTTTTTTCCGTATGCGTGAAATGCACGCGTGTCTGGCCAATCTGGCTGAGCAGGTGACGGCGGCCGGCATGGAAATGGCATTCGTTTTTGAGCCTGCGTACGAGCATATTTTCCTTGCCGCGCAGGATGAATGGAATGGCGAGACGGCGCGTGCAATGTCACTTTTGCCGATCGAATATGCCGCTTCTCCCGGGGAGGAGCTACAGCTTCTTTTGCGGGCAGATCCCCTGATGTCTATTGTTGCCATCGACGAGGGGGCAGGAGTAGTTCTCGATCTGCGCGGCTATGTAGAGGGACGTTTTCTCCGCTGGACGGTGCCGGAGGGGAACTGGAAAATCGTACAGTACGTATGCACCGATGAAGCAGAGGATATGCCGCTTCGCGTCAACCCGCTGAGCTATGCGTCGTCAATGGCCTACCTTCACCAGACGTATGCCTTTTTTGCCGATATTTTCGAGCCGCTGCGCGGATCAAAATTCCGTGCCATCGGTTACCGTGACTGCGCCTTCCACGCGCCGAATCACCGCAATTGGGATCCGGCATTCAATGAATATTTTATCGCGCGCTACGGCTTCGATCCCGCCCCACTTTACCCGGCACTTTTCATGGATATCGGGGAGAGATATGCACAGGATAAGGCGCTTTTGCTTGACTGCCGTGCGCAGATGTTTGCCGACGGCATGCTTCGGGCATACGCCGATTTTGCGGCAGAGCTTGGCGTGAAGCTGCGCGGACAGCTGGCCGAGCCGAAATTGCCGGCCTGCTCGTTGCTCAACGGCGACGCATTGCTCGGCGGTCGGTATGCACCGGGTGCACTCCTTGAAAAGGCGTATCTGTACGGTGCAAATTCCATTAAGCTTGCGGCCGGAGCGGCGTCCGCCGGCGGGCTGCCCGAGGTCAGCTGTGAGATTTACCGTGACTATCCCGTATATCCCGCCGATCTGATTTACAACGAGGCCTGCAATGCTTTTTCCCACGGGGCGAACGCAATGCTCGTCCATCCGATTCGAAAGCCCGTTCCGAACGCCGATGACATTATCGGCGCACGCCGCGACTTCTTTTCTTTCGTATCCCGTGCGCAGTCGCTTCTGCAGGGGGGAGAGCACGTGTCCGATATTGCCATGCTTTACCCCATAAGTCGGATCGTAGCCATGTCGTTCTGTGAGCCAAGGAGTTG
>JAZODX010000182.1:0-10645 GCA_045597265.1 Eubacteriales bacterium
CCCCAAGGTCCAAGAAAGGACGATTATGAAGCTTATGGTTGTTGGTGGTGGCGGGCGAGAGCATGCCATCATTAAGAAACTGAAGGAAAATCCCGAGGTAAGCGAGATTTTTGCACTTCCCGGAAACGGCGCCATTGCGGCCGATGCAACCTGTGTACCGATCGGTGCAAAGGACATTGACGCAATCGTGGAATTTGCCGTCCGTGAGAAGATTGATTTTGCCGTCGTGGCGCCCGACGATCCGCTGGTGTTAGGTGCGGTTGACCGTCTCCATGCGGTAGGCATTCCCTGCTTTGGCCCCGAGGCGAAGGCGGCTATCATTGAGGGAAGCAAGGTGTTCTCGAAGAACCTCATGAAGAAATATCACATTCCCACCGCCGCGTACGAGGTATTTGACTCGGCAGAGGCGGCGCTGGCGTATTTGGCCGATGCTGAATATCCGGCTGTCATCAAGGCGGACGGACTTGCGCTCGGCAAGGGCGTTATTATCGCGCAGAACCGCGCGGAGGCTGAGGACGCCGTCCGCTCGATTATGGAGGATAAGGTCTTCGGTGCGAGCGGAAATCAGATCGTTATTGAGGAATTTCTCACCGGTCCCGAGGTGTCGGTGCTTGCCTTCACCGACGGCGAGAGCATCGTGCCGATGGTTTCGTCGATGGACCACAAGCGCGCGCTTGACGGTGACGAGGGGCTCAATACCGGCGGAATGGGTACCATTGCGCCCAACCCCTGCTACACGACCCCGATGGCGTGGGTCTGCATGGAGCAGATCATGATTCCGACCGTCCGTGCCATGAAGGCCGAGGGACGTACCTTCCGCGGATGTCTCTATTTCGGTCTGATGCTGACCCCGAAGGGGCCGCGCGTCATTGAATACAACTGCCGCTTCGGTGATCCCGAAACGCAGGTCGTTCTGCCCCTGCTCAAAACAGACCTGTTCACCATTATGCGTGCGGTCGAGGAAGGCCGCCTCGGCGAGATTGAGGTCGAGTTTGAGGACGGTGCCGCCTGCTGTATCGTCGTTGCGTCGGGCGGATATCCCGGCAAGTACAAGACCGGCTGTCCGCTTAGCGTAGACGGGAAAACGCTGGGCGACGCGATGGTTTATCACGCCGGAACCAAGCTTGACGAAGAGGGAAGACTTGTCACCTCGGGCGGACGCGTACTCGGTGTTACCGCGAAGGGCAAGGATCTTGCGGCCGCAATCGAGGCTGCTTACGCATCGGTTGACGCTGTTTCCTTTGACGGCGCTTATCACCGCTCCGACATCGGTGCCCGCGCCCTGCGTGAGGCACAGAATTTGAACAACTAAGGAGATTATCTATGGTTTATCGCATATTTGTCGAAAAAAAGCCGGGGCTGGCCGGCGAGGCTGACTCGCTTTGTTCCGATCTGCGCACCCTGCTCGGCATGACGGCGCTGGAGAAGGTTCGCCTCTTCAACCGTTATGACGTGGAAAACATGGACGAAGCGCTTTTCCGCCAGTGCTGCACAACTATCTTCTCCGAGCCGCAGCTTGACGATATCTACGACGAGCTTCCCGCAGTGTCCGGCATCGTTTTCGCCGTTGAATATCTGCCCGGCCAGTACGATCAGCGCGCCGATTCGGCCGCACAGTGCGTGCAGCTGGTCTCTCAGGGAGAGCGTCCGCTCGTTCGCTCGGCTAAGGTTTACGTGCTTGAGGGCGCGCTGACCGAGGCGGATGCAGAAGCGGCCAAGAAGTACGTTATCAACCCGGTCGAAGCAAGACTTGCCGTATTGGAAAAGCCCGCGACGCTGAAGACCGAATACGACATCCCCACCACCGTTGCAACGCTGGACGGCTTCTGCGCATTGGAGGAGGACGGTCTGCGCGAATTTTTGCGCACCTATTCGCTCGCAATGGATCTCGACGACGTTCGCTTCTGCCGTGATTACTTCCGCGGAGAGGGCCGCGAGCCCACCATTACCGAGATTCGTATGCTCGATACTTACTGGTCCGACCATTGCCGTCATACCACCTTCAATACCACCATTGAAAGTGCAGATCTTGCCGATCCCCGCGTTGCGGCCGCTTATGACCGTTATATTGCCGTCCGTGATGAGCTCGGTCGTACCAAGCCGATCAACCTCATGGATATTGCTACCATCGGTGCAAAATATCTGCGCGCCAACGGTATGCTTGACGGTATGGACGTCTCCGAGGAGATCAACGCCTGCACCGTCCGCATCAAGGTTGATGTCAACGGTGAGGATGAGGACTGGTTGCTCCTCTTCAAGAACGAGACCCATAACCACCCGACCGAAATTGAGCCCTTCGGCGGTGCGGCGACCTGTATCGGCGGCGCAATCCGCGACCCGCTCTCCGGCCGTTCGTACGTCTATCAGGCCATGCGCGTCACGGGCGCGGCAGATCCCACCAAGCCAATCGCCGAGACCTTGCCCGGCAAACTGCCCCAGCGCAAGCTGGTTACGACGGCGGCAGCGGGCTATTCCTCCTACGGTAACCAGATCGGTCTTGCCACCGGTCTCGTTGATGAAATCTACCACGACGGCTACGTGGCCAAGCGCATGGAGATCGGTGCCGTCGTCGGCGCCGCACCTGCGAAGAACGTCCGCCGCGAGGTTCCCGCTCCCGGTGACATCGTCATCCTGCTCGGCGGCCGTACCGGTCGTGACGGCTGCGGCGGTGCAACCGGCTCCTCCAAGTCGCATACGGCAGAATCACTCTCCGTCTGCGGCGCAGAGGTCCAGAAGGGTAACGCCCCCGAGGAACGTAAGCTCCAGCGTCTTTTCCGCAATCCTGAGGCAACCCGCCTGATCAAGCGATGCAACGACTTCGGCGCGGGTGGCGTATCGGTTGCCGTCGGTGAGCTGGCGGACGGCCTTGAAATTGATCTGAACGCCGTGCCGAAGAAGTACGAGGGACTTGACGGCACCGAGCTTGCTATCAGTGAATCCCAGGAGCGTATGGCGGTCGTTCTGGCACCCGAGGACGTGGATGCCTTCCGCGCACTTGCCGCCGGTGAAAACCTCGAGTCGGCAATCGTGGCAACCGTTACCGATACCAATCGTCTCCGTATGCACTGGAACGGCAACGTCATCTGCGATATTTCGCGTGACTTCCTCAACTCCAACGGTGCCCCCAAGTCGACCTGCGTCAGCGTGCCGACCGCCAAGTCTGCACCGAAAAAGACGGTCACCTCCTTTGGCGAGGCCATGCGTGCGCTCTGCGCCGATCTGAACGTCTGCTCGAAGAAGGGGCTTTCCGAGCGCTTCGACTCGACCATCGGTGCCGGCAGCGTGCTGATGCCCTTCGGCGGTAAGCACCAGCTGACTCCTGCACAGGCCATGGCGGCAAAGCTGCCCGTCCTCGGCGGCGAGACCAGCACCTGCTCGGTCATGAGCTGGGGCTACAATCCCTTCATTACCGAGGCAGATCCCTTTACGGGCGCGTATCTGGCAGTGGTTGAGTCGGTGTCCAAGCTGGTTGCCAGCGGCGCTCCCCTTGACGATTGCTATCTGACCTTCCAGGAATATTTCGAGAAGCCCGGCACCGACCCGTCCCGTTGGGGCAAGCCGTTTGCCGCACTGCTCGGTGCCATGTCGGCACAGCTTGATCTCGGCTTTGCAGCAATCGGCGGTAAGGACTCGATGAGCGGCTCGTTCGACGACCTCGACGTTCCTCCCACCCTCGTTTCCTTTGCGATTACCACGGCCAAGACCGACGATATCCGTTCGGCCGAATTCAAGCTTCCCGTTTCGCGCGTTGTGCTGATTTCGCCCAAATACGATGATCGCGGAATTCCGACCACCGATTCGCTCAAGTCGGTTTATCATCTTGTCCATACTCTTCTCACCACCGGAAAGGCAATTTCCGCCTGGACGCCGGTTGGCGGCGGTGTGGCTGAGGGTATCCTCAAGATGTGCCTCGGCAACCGTCTCGGCTTCCGTTTTGCAGACGGTCTTGACGACGATATGCTCTTCGGTACGCGTGTCGGCTCCTTCATTCTTGAGCTGACTGACAACAGTGAGGTCGGCGGAACCGTTCTCGGCGAAACCACGTTGGCTTATACCATTTCCCGTGGCGGCGAAACGCTGGATCTTGCCGAGCTGCAGAGCATTTATGAGAATCGTCTGGAAGATATTTTTGCCTGCAACATCAAGATGCCCGAGGAGAAGGTTGAGGCGTATGCCTATACGGCCGAAACCCGTCCCGCACCCAAGATCGGTGTTGCCAAGCCCCGCGTCCTGATTCCCGTTTTCCCGGGCACCAACTGTGAGTTTGACAGCGCACGTGCGGTTGAGCGCGCAGGCGCCGAGGCTGAGATTATGGTCATCAACAATCTCACGCCCGCCGGTGTTTCCGAGTCGGTCGAGCGGTTTGCACGCCTGATTGAGGAGTCGCAGATTATCTTCATTCCAGGCGGCTTCTCGGGCGGCGACGAACCCGACGGATCGGGCAAGTTCATCACGGCGTTCTTCCGCAATCCGCAGATCAAGGAGGCCGTGGCACGTCTGCTCGGCCAGCGCGACGGTCTGATGGCCGGCATCTGCAACGGCTTCCAGGCACTCATCAAGCTGGGCCTCGTTCCCTACGGTGAGATTATCGATACCGATGCGTCCTGTCCGACGCTGACCTATAATACCATCGGCCGCCACCAGTCCTGCATGGTACGTACCCGCATTGCCTCGAACAAGTCGCCCTGGCTTGCCAAGACACAGGTCGGCGAGATTTACACGGTGCCGATCTCGCACGGCGAGGGCCGCTTCCTTGCCTCCGACGAGCTTGTCGCACAGCTGGCCGCAAACGGACAGATCGCGACCCAATACGTCGATCTGGCAGGGAACCCGACGATGGATATCCGTGCCAACCCCAACGGCTCGATTGCCGCGATTGAGGGCATCACCTCGCCCGACGGCCGCGTCATCGGTAAGATGGGACATAGCGAGCGTATCGGTGACGGCCTCTACCGCAACGTAGACGGACTGTACGATATCGGTATGTTTGCCTCGGCTGTGGAATATTATAAGATCTGATTTTGCACGGACTGCCTCAATTCCATGGGGCAGTCCGTAATTTTTTCGGTCAGAATAGGCAGAAAACGAAAAAAATCAAAAAAATCGAAAAAAACTCTTGCATTTTTCGAGAATCTGTGCTATAATTGGGCGTATTATGAATACTGTCAAAGTGAGGTGCGAATAATGAAGGCAGGAATCCATCCCGAATATAAAGAAGTCACGATCAAATGCGCTTGCGGCGAGACCGTAACCACCAGATCGACCAAGGGCGGCGAGATGAGAGTTGAAATTTGCTCCAAGTGCCATCCCTTCTTCACCGGTAAGCAGAAATTCGTTGATGCCGGCGGACGTGTTGACAAGTTCAAGAAGCGTCTTGCAGGCGTTAAATAAGTTCCGGCTCTTTATCACCGGGAATTGGGCAAGGTGTGCGTGATTTGACGTGCACGTTGCCCTTTTGCCGTTTTCTACGAGGAGGATGAATATGACAACCAACGAAAAAGATATTTTGACAACAGCCGGGGCGCCCGAGGGGCGTGCGGCGCTGGTCGGCATTATCAACCGTGATTGCCCCGAGGAGGAGGCTGAGCGCAGTCTGGACGAGCTTGCGCGACTTCTGGATACCGCCGGCGGTGAGACGGTGGTGCGTCTGCTTCAGGCAAAGGAAACGCCTGACGTCCGCACCTATATCGGCTCGGGCAAGGTGGAGGAGCTGGCAGAGCTTTGCCGCACCCATGACGTTGATCTGATCATCTTTGACACCGAGCTGTCCCCCTCGCAAATCCGCAATCTGGAGGAAGGGCTGAATGATCGCCGCGTGATTGACCGCAGCATGCTTATCCTGGATATTTTTGCCCTGCACGCGAAGACCGGAGAGGGTAAGCTTCAGGTTGAGCTTGCTCAGCTGAAATATACGGCTCCCCGTCTGACGGGTAAGGGCACATCGCTCTCCCGACTTGGCGGTGGTATCGGTACGCGGGGCCCGGGTGAATCTCAGCTTGAGCGGGATCGCCGTCATCTTAAGCGCCGCGTGGAGGCGCTCGAGGACGCACTTGACGAGCTTGAGCGTAATCGTCGCACCATGCGCGCCGCACGTGAGCGGAGCGGGATTGCCAAGATTGCCATCGTCGGTTACACCAATGCGGGAAAATCGACGTTGCTCAACCGATTGACCGATGCGGGAATTCTGGCCGAGGATAAGCTGTTTGCGACGCTCGACCCGACTACACGTAAATTCGGTCTTCCCTCGGGGGAGCAGGTTCTCCTGACCGATACGGTCGGTTTTATCCGTCGCCTGCCGCACCATTTAGTCAAGGCGTTCCGCTCGACGCTCGACGAGGCGGTCTGTGCGGATATTCTGATGATTCTGCTCGATGCGTCCGATCCCGAATGCGGCGAACAGCTCGTTGTGACCGAGCAGATTCTGCGGGATCTCGGCGCGGCGGGGAAGCCGACGATTTACGTGTTCAATAAATGTGACCGAGAAGCCCCGGATGAACTCGTTTTGCCTGCCGATATCCGTGACGGCGTCGTCTGCCGCATCTCGGCCAAGACCGGCGAGGGCGTGGACGAGCTGGTTGCGGAGCTTGAACGTATGGTGACGGCAGGCCGTCGAAGACTCACCTTTGTGATTCCCAATGCGGAGGCCGGTGCGCTGAATCAGCTGTATCGGAACGCGGTGGTTGAATCGGTTGACTACGGGGCTGCGGCGATGACGGTCGTTGCGGTTGCCGACAGCAAAACGGCGGGCATGCTGCGCCGTTATCTGGAAGGAGCAGACGATGGCCAAGACCAAACCGAAGACGAATGAGTCTGCGGCTCTGCCGCAGAAGGAGGATACACCGAAGTACGTTACGCTGGCACGGGAGGCAGAGGCCGAGTTTGAGGAAAAGCGTTCCCGCTTCATCGGCCGTGCCGCACCCGTGAAGTCCGAGGAGGAGGCGGCCGATCTGATTCGGCGTGTCAAGGCGGATTATCCGGGCGCAACCCACTATGTATGGGCGTACACCATGCGCGGCGGCGCGCAGGCGCGCTATACGGATGACGGAGAGCCGTCGGGGACGGCGGGACGCCCGGTGCTTGACGTGATCGTCAAGTCGGGCTGTGATGACGCCTGCGTGGTTGTCGTTCGCTATTTCGGCGGAACGTTACTCGGTGCGGGCGGGCTGGTGCGTGCGTACGCGCACAGCGCGGCCATTGCACTCGAGGCGGCCGGAATCGTTGCGTTTGAAAAATACACGGAATTGACGCTGACCTGCGGTTATGCGGAATACCAAAAGTATGCCGTCGAGCTGGAGCGGATCGGTGCGATTATTGACGATACGGTATTTGCCGACAGCGTGACGGTACGCTTTGCCGTCCGTGCCCCCGAGGCCGAACCGCTCTGCTCGCGCATCTCAGAGCTCAGCGCAGGTCGCGATCGCGCAGAGATCACGGGCGAGCGCTTCGATTACCGCGATTAACCGACACGTTGCCTGCGAAGTCTGACCGTCCATTCAGCCATCCTCTTGTCGGGGAAGGCTGACTGACGCGTCACTTTTTTGCTGTCAATAATATACCTTTGCTGACAAATTCCACGCAGAGGCGAGGTGCAGCCCTGTCTTCTGCGGGAGACGGCTGTCGGATTTTTTTGCCCGGTGTGCGTTTCCTCTTGATTATGCTGCTTACCGATCAGTCTTCGAATGTAATTTTCCAATAGAGAATGATGTGCCTTATCCGGAGAGAAAAACGGTCAAAAACAAATTTACTATTTTTCCGCGAAAAAAAGGATTTTTCGTTGTCTTATCGTATCTTATAGGATAGAAACCGTAAGGAGGGGAAGGAATGGCCAATATTTGCGATATTTTTCTGGAACGTGAGCGTACCACACTCTCTCCCTATGCCTTTCTGACCGCGAATACGCGGGGCAGAGAGCATCCTTATACACCCTGTGCCAACCGTACCGAATTTCAGCGGGACCGCGACAAAATTATTCATTCCACCGCCTTTCGTCGGTTGATGCACAAAACCCAGGTGTTTCTGGCACCTGCCGAGGATCACTACCGGACCCGCCTGACCCACACGCTTGAGGTCACGCAGATTGCGCGGATTATTGCCCGTGCCCTGCGGCTCAACGAGGATCTGACCGAGGCGGCGGCACTTGGACACGATCTGGGGCATACCCCCTTCGGCCATGCGGGCGAGGAGGCCATGCAGATTTGCTATGATCCCGATTTCCGACACTATAAGCAGTCGATCCGCGTGGTGGAAAAGCTGGAGAAAAGCGGTGCCGGTCTGAATCTGACCTGGGAGGTCAAGGACGGCATCCTTAACCATACGGGGAAGCATATGGCGGCAACCCTTGAGGGGGTTATCGTCAAGTACGCCGATCGGATTGCCTATATTAATCACGATATCGACGATGCCTGCCGTGCGGGAATTCTTTCGCTTGACGATATTCCGCGGGATCTGCTTGAAATTCTCGGCCGCGGGCACAGTGAGCGTATCAATACGATGGTCACTGCCGTAATTGAGGGCAGTCAGGGCAAGAATGAAATCACCATGACGCCGGAGGCTGCCGAGGCAACCGACCGCCTGCGTACCTTTCTCTTTGAACGCGTCTATCACAATCCGATTGCCAAGTCGGAGGAGAGCAAGGCAAAGGAGCTTTTGGTGCGTCTGTTTGAGTATTTTTCGAAGAATCCCGAACGGATGCCCGCACTTTACGTGCGCCACCTGGATTCCGAGCCGGTTGGCCGCTGTGTGTGTGATTACATTGCCGGCATGACTGACCGTTACGCCATTGATCTTTATCGCGAGCTTTATATCCCTCGGGTTTGGGGAGGGAAATAAGTGATTCCGCGCGAATTTATTGAAGAACTGAAGCATCGCTGTGATCTCGAGGAGGTCATCGGCAGTTACATTCCGCTCAAACGGGCGGGGGCGAATATGTCGGGCTGCTGCCCCTTTCACAGTGAGAAAACCCCCTCCTTTACCGTCTTCCCGGATAAGCATTTTTATTGCTTCGGTTGCGGTGCGGGCGGGGACGTAATTACTTTTATCATGCGTCAGGAAAATCTCGATTACGCCGGCGCAATTGAATTTTTGGCCAACCGTGCGGGACTGACCGTCCCGCGGGACGGTGAGCGGCGGGATGAGGGTGTTAAGCGCACCCGCGTGCTTGAGATGAACCGCGAGGCGGCCCGCTATTTCCGCGAGATGCTCTTCTCGGACGTCGGCAGAGAGGCGATGGCCTATCTGCAGAGTCGAAAGCTGGATGGTGCCACCATCAAGCGCTTTGGACTCGGCTACGCGCCCGCTTCCTTCGGCGGTCTGTGCGATCGTCTGCATAAGCTCGGCTATCGTGACGACGAGATGATTGCTGCCTTTCTTTGCGGTAAAAGCCAAAAGACGGGGCGACCGTACGATTATTTCCGCAACCGCGTGATGTTCCCCATCATTGACGTCGCAGGCAACGTGATTGCCTTCGGCGGCCGCGTGATGGATGACAGTAAGCCGAAATACCTCAACTCCTCCGACACTCCCGCGTTCAAGAAGAGCCGTAATCTTTTTGCGCTCAATTACGCAAAAGGGAACTGTGCGGAGCAGATGATTCTCTGCGAAGGGTATATGGATGTCATTGCTCTGCACGCCGCAGGCTTTCCGTTTGCGGTTGCTACGCTCGGTACGGCCATTACCGCCGATCAGGCAAGACTGATGAGCAAATATACCTCGCGCGTCGTGATTTCCTACGACAGTGACGAGGCAGGTCAGCGTGCGGCGCAGAAGGCACTCCGCATTCTCGGCGAGGTTGGGCTTGAGACCCGCGTTCTGCGCATGAGCGGCGCAAAGGACCCCGATGAATATATCAAAACCTTTGGCGCTGACCGATTCCGCCAGGTACTCTCGAACAGTGCGACCGGATTTGAATACCGTCTGGACAGCATTCTTGCCGCACACGACCCACGGATTCCCGAGGAGAAGATTAAGGCGGCGGCTGAGATTTGTCGGATTATTGCGGGAACCTACTCGCACGTTGAGCGGGAGGTTTACGTCACGGAAGCTGCCAAGCGGCTTGAGCTGCCGATCGAGGTCGTGCGCAGTGACGTTGCGCGCGAAGCGGCTAAAATCCGCCGCGAGCGCCGTCAGCAGGAGGGCAAGGATGCCCGTGCCGCAGCGGCAGGATTTGGCGATCGGGTCAACCCGGATGCCGCCAAAAACATGCGCGTTTCACGCGCCGAGGAGACGGTGATCGGACTGATGCTGCTCTATGATGAGCATCGTGCCGCTTTGGCCTCCGGTGCGGTGGAGCTGTGCGAGGACGATTTCTTTACCGCCTTTGGGCGCAAAGCCTTTTCTGCCGTCATGGCGCTTGAACGGAGTGATGCGGGCTTCGATATGAGTCTGCTCGGAGATGCTTTTTCTCCGGATGAGATCGGGCGGCTTGAGCGGCTTCGCCTTGACCGCCGTGCGCTGAGTGAGAACGGAATCGGCGTTCTGCGCGAGAGCGCGGCACTCCTGCGCGATGAAGGAAATCGCCGCAGAGAAGGCGAGACGGGCGGCGGCACGCTATCGCTCATTGAACGTCGGCGCGCGGCACTGGCCGAAGCAAAAAAACAAAACAATAAAAAGTAAGAAATACATACCACAGAAGGGGAAAATGCATGAG
>JAZODX010000183.1:0-7043 GCA_045597265.1 Eubacteriales bacterium
TGGTGGTCGGTGCGGGGAGGGTCGTTTCGGCAGGCAGGGCCGAGTCGGCTTCTCCCCGACGGGCGCGGTTTGCGCTTGAGGTTGCCACGACGAGGACGGCCATAATGGCCAGAAGGGTGAGGATCGTGATATAGGCGGCGCGGTTGACGGTGGGATTCGTCTGTTTATTTTCCATGCTTTTGTCTCCTTTGTGGGATTCGGTAGTGCCTGACGTTATTCTTGCCGCAAATTCCGCTTTTATGCAGGGGAAACGAAAAAGCGGGAGGATTATTTCGGCAACCTTTTCGGCGCGTCGCTCCGACGAAGCAGGATAATGCTCCCCGAGAGGACGAGCATCCCGCCGAACAGGCGACGAAGCAGGGTAGGATCAAGGCTCGGTGCGAGAGAGGAGCCGAAATATGCGCCCGCAATGCCCGAGAGTGCCAGGAGGGCAATCAGGCCCGGACGGAGATCCCGCCGACGGATATGCACGAAGAGGGACGCGCCGGCCGAAAACAGGTAAAAGAGGAGATTGATTCCCTGCGCCGTCAATTGGGGGGCGTCACGGATTAGTGTCAGATAAATGACGAGAAGTCCGCCGCTGCCCACGCCCATCCCCGACAGGACGGCAATGGCCAGCGCCGCGAGAAGATCGATTACCGTCATACCCATGTGCGCCACCTCATTTCCGCAGAAGCATGCTGATGCCCGAGACGATGATGACGGCGGCAAAAATCCGCTTCGTCCACGCCGTGTCGATGCGGTCGAGCAGATAGCCGCCGAGCGCACCGCCGAGCACGGCGGGGATTGCCAAACGCCAAAAACCGTCGGTCAAAAGAGAGCCCGCGGCGGCGTACTGTCGGAGCGAGAAAAGGGTGACGGGCAGGGTTATGGCGAGCGCGTTGGCGTAGATATCCCGCCCGTCCGCCTGCTGACCGAGCACCGCGCTCAGAACGAAGATCAACACCACGCCGCCCCCGGCGCCAAGCAGACCGTTGATGAATCCCGCCGCCGTTCCGCAGAAAAGCAGAAGGGGCAGGGAAATGCGTTTCGTTTGTTCCATAAAGCCTCCGATTTGCCCTGTCCGATGAATTTTCGTAAATCCTTCCTCCGTGCAATCAACACCGCAAAAATTGTTCTTGTATTTTTTCTCTTTTGATGATATAATAAAAAGAAGACGGGGAACTACCGTTTTTTTCGGCGTGGGCATTTTTCTGTTTAGTCTGCCGAATCTGCGCGCCGATCATGTGCGCCGCCGAAAAAACCTCTATGCCAAATTCTACCGAAAGGATATACCGTTTTGCCAGCTAAGAAAAATGACGCGACAAAAAAGAAAACGACCGTATCGCGCGCAACAAGCGCCTCGTCGTCGAAAAATCGCTCTTCTGCCAAGCCGACTGCCAAGCCGGCCGGAAAAGCGACACCGAAGAAGGAGAGTGCAGTGCGTGAGCGCCCGGAGCGCCCGGAGCCGAATCCCGATCGCCTCCTTCATCAAATAATCCCCTTTATTCTCGTCGTCGCCGCACTCTTCCTTGCCGTATGCTTTATTCTGACCGACGCAGTGAAGCTGGAGCGGCCGATGGGTATTATCGGAGAGGGGCTTCGCGGCCTTCTCTGCGGACTGTGGAGCTTTGCCGCCTTCTTTTTGCCCGTGATCCTGGTCTATTTTGCCTTTATCTGGCGGGAGACCGTCCGCGAGCGCACGACCGGCTATAAGCTGGCCTTCGCCCTGATCGGGCTGACCCTTGCGGCGGCGCTGATCGAGGCAATCGCCGAGAAGAACGGCGCATCGGCGGGAACACTCAATCCGATCCTCCTCTGGCAGGGCGGTACGGCACTGACGGGCGGCGGCCTGCTCGGCGGTCTGATCGGTCAACTCTGCTTCCGCGGCTTCGGCTTCGTGGGCACGCTGATCGTGGTTATTGCACTCCTGCTTGTCTTTATCATGTTTCTCTTCGGCCTCACGCCGTCGGCAATCCTTCTCTACGTGCGCTATTGGATGAAGGTTCGCGCCGAGCGGCGGGCGGAGATGCGGCAGGCAGTTCCTGCTTTCATCGACAAGCGCCCCCCCACCGTCAATTCCCCCGCATCGGCCGAGCCTGCCGAATCCCGCAAGGGACGGAAAAAGAAATTTGACGTGGACGTGCCCATCAACGACCGTCCAAAAATCGAAGATATTGATCTGCCCATTCCCGACCTGCCGGGCGATGATGACGTGCCGGCCGAAAACCCCATTGATCCTGCCGTATTTGACGAGGTCATGCGCGAGCAGGAGCAGCAAACGGGGACGACGGTGGGAGATCCGGGCGACTCGCCCTTTGTCGGCGACGTCACCGAGATCGCAACCGAGGGGGTGGAGAAGCTCAAGCCGATGCGCGGCTCCTCTTCTTCCGCCAAGCTCACGCGGCTTGCGGATGAGCGGCTTGATCTCGGAAAGATTTTTGCCGATCCCGCAGCCCTTGATGCGGCAGCCGACGCGGCAGAGCGTGCCGCAGCGGTCGGTCAGTACGCCGATGAGGCGGAGGGTGACTTTTCCCTCACGCTTGAGCGGACGTCGCCGTTTGGCGAGCCCTCACCTGCGCCTGCGGCACCCAGACCTGCACCGCCCAAGCCCGATTACGTATTCCCGCCGATCAGCCTGCTCAAGGTTGATCCGGCTCCCCCCAGCGGCGACGTGCGCGCCGAGCTGCAGCAGAATGCGGAGAAGCTGGTTGAAACTCTGCAGAGCTTCCACGTGCGCACCAAAATCGTCAACGTCTCCCGCGGACCCACCATCACCCGTTACGAGCTTCAGCCCGAGGCGGGAACCCGCGTTCGCTCGATTGCCAATCTGGTTGACGATATTGCACTGAATCTCGCCACCACCGGCGTGCGCATCGAGGCGCCGATTCCGGGCAAGGCGGCGGTCGGCATTGAGGTGCCGAACAAGGTGGTGGCTACCGTGTATGCGCGCGAACTGCTTGAATCGGATACCTTCCGCAACCACAGAAGCCGCATCAACGTCTGCCTCGGCAAGGACGTGGCGGGTGCGCCTATCTACTGCGATCTGGCAAAAATGCCCCACCTGCTAATTGCCGGTACGACCGGTTCGGGTAAATCGGTCTGCATCAACAGCATTATTCTCAGTATTCTCTATAAGGCAACCCCCGATGAGGTCAAGATGATTCTCATTGACCCAAAGAAGGTTGAGCTTAACGTATACAATAATATTCCTCACCTGCTCGTTCCCGTGGTGAGTGACCCGAAGAAGGCGGCCGGCTCGCTGAACTGGGCGGTTTCCGAAATGGAGCGCCGTTACGAGCTGATCGAGGAGGAGGGCGTGCGCAACATCCAGGGCTACAACGAGGCGATTGCCGACGATCCGACCCGTGAGCCCCTGCCCCAGATCGTTATCGTCATCGACGAGCTGGCCGACCTGATGATGACGGCAAAGGACGACGTGGAAACCTCGATCTGCCGCATCGCGCAGAAGGCGCGTGCCGCCGGTATGCACCTGGTGATCGGTACCCAGCGTCCGTCGGTTGACGTTATCACCGGTCTCATTAAGGCAAACGTTCCCTCGCGCATTGCGTTTACCACCGTGTCGCAGGTTGACTCGCGCACCATCATTGATATTGCGGGCGCCGAAAAGCTGATCGGCCGAGGCGATATGCTCTATTCGCCGGTCGGTGCTACCCGCCCGATCCGCGTACAGGGTGCTTTCGTCAGCGACGGCGAGGTTGAGGCGGTGACCGCCTTCATCAAGGAGCGCTCTGCAGGAGGCAATTACAGCGAGGAGATTATCGAGAGCATCGAGAAGGAGGCCGCGCGCTGCGGCCAGGGTAAGAAGGGTGCGGCGACGGACGACGGCGACGTGGATACCGACGAGCCTGCCGATCCGATGCTTCGCCCCGCCATCGAGCTTGCCATCGAATGCGGCAAGATTTCCACTTCTCTGATCCAGCGCCGTCTCTCGCTCGGCTACGGCCGCGCCGCAAAGCTGATTGACCGTATGGAGCGGCTGGGTTACGTCAGTCCTCCCGACGGGCAGAAGCCGCGTGACGTGTTGATCACCCGCCAGCAATTTATGGAAATGGTCGTTCGTGACGACGATATCGGTTAATTTTCCGAAAAAGAAAAAAGAGCCGCTCCGCGGCCGAAAGGATGAACTACGATGAATGCCAAGAAATTTGTGATGCTTGCCCTCGTTCTCTGCCTTGCGCTGACCTTCTGCGCCTGCCGCAACGCTCAGCCGCCGGTTGAGCTGCCCGAGACGCACGCAGGTGCCATCAATCCCGACAGCGTCAAGAGTGCGCAGATCATTCATTATGATGAGAACGGAAATGAGGATTTTAACGGAACGCTTGACGGCGAAAGTCCCTTCCTCCCCCTGCTTGCCACCGTTTACGACAAGGCGTCGGTGACCGATGCCTCGACAAAGGCACGCGCGCTTGAATTTTCGATTACCATGACGCTTGAGGACGGCAGCGTGATCGCGCTGGCACTCTATACCGATATGACCATGGATACCGGAAGCGTTACCCTGACCGCGCGGGATATGCATGATTTCCTGCACTCCTTCGTTCCGATCGCACGCCACGACGTACCGTCGGCTGCCGATACGACCGTGGGGGCATAATGGGACGTTTTATCGTACTTGACGGACTTGACGGCTCGGGAAAGGGAACGCAGGCAGAGCTTCTGCGTGACCGTCTTGCGGCCGAGGGGCGGCAGGTGAAGCTGATCTCCTTCCCGAATTACGGCACACCGGGTGCCGTTGCGGTGGAGTATTATCTCGGTGGAGCGCTGGGCAGTGATCCCTCCGCCACCAACGCCTACGCCGCGTCTACCTTCTATGCGGTTGACCGCTATCTGTCCTATCGGACCGACTGGGGCGAGTTCCTCTCGGGAGAGGGCAACGTGCTGATCGCTAACCGCTATACGTCGGCGAATGCCGTTCATCAGCTCTCCAAGATGCCTCGCGAGTCGTGGGATAGCTTCCTCGATTGGCTCGGTGACTTTGAATTTGACCGTCTCGGTCTTCCCCGACCCGATCTCACCCTTTATCTGGAGATGACCCCTGCCATTTCCATGCGACTGGTCTCGCATCGCTCGTCGGTGACCGGTCAGCAGAAGGATATTCACGAGCTTGACCCGCACCATCTGGAGGCAAGCTACGCCGCCGCACGCTACGCCTCCGACCGTTGGGGATGGACCCGCCTCCCCTGCTACGTCGGAGACGAGCCTCGCAGTATTGAGGAAATTGCCGGGGACGTGTGGTGCGAGGTTGGAAAAATCCTCTGAAATTCCCGTTTTGTAAACATTGCGTCAAATTTTTTTGTACATATGTGTATTGCGTGAAAAATTTGATATAATAGGAAGGACAAGGTATGGTATATTTGTTTTTGGCGCCCGGCTTTGAAGAGATCGAGGCACTCTGCCCGCTGGATTTGCTCCGCCGTGCCGGCGTAGAGGTGAAGACGGTAGCCATCGGCTCGTCTGCGGCGGTTCGCGGCGCGCACGGGATCACGGTGATGGCTGATCTTACCGAGGCGGAATTTGATCCGCAGGCAGAAGCGGATATGCTGATTTTGCCCGGCGGGATGCCGGGAGCGGCGAATCTGGATGCTTCCCCCACCGTTGATGCCGCCATTGCATATGCACGCTCAAGAGGGGCATACCTTGCCGCCATTTGCGCCGCGCCGATGATTCTCGGTCACCGCGGACTTCTTCGCGGCAGATGCGCTACCTGCTTCCCCGGTTTTGAGGGAGAGCTTGACGGCGCACGGCTTGCCGACACCCGCGTCGTGCGGGACGGGGAGATCATCACCGCCGCCGGTATGGGCGTAGCGCTTGAATTCTCTCTGGCACTCGTTGCCGCACTGACCGATGCAGAAACGGCCGAAGCACTTCGGGTTGGTCTGCAGACGGAGCCGCGCGCATGAAGTGGCGCGGAATCTATACCGCGCCCGGGCTCGTTCTCTGCATTTATCTTCTCCTCCTCTGCTCGCGCTTCCTTGATACGAGCGTGCTGTCCGCAGGGAACAGCTATCTGACGGTCGGTGTACTGCAGCTTTTGATTTTTCTTCTGCCCGCCGCCATTTACTGTCAGCTGCGCGGACAGAAATTCCGGACCCGCCTTCGCCTACGGCTTGTGGGGCTTGAACAGCTTTTGCTCATTCCGGCGGCCACCGTGGTGCTCGTCTGCGGCAGTCTGCTGATCAGCTTTGCGCTCGGCGGAATTGACGGACTGGGCGAGCAATTTTCTTTGTACGATACCTTCGTTGCCGCCGACAGTCACGGCACGGACGAGCTGCTTTATTCGCTGCTGGCCTTTGCGGTTTTGCCTGCGGTCTGCGAGGAATTCGTTTTTCGTTCAATTCTGTGCGCCGAGCTTGAGCGGAGCGGGATTTTTGCGTCGGTAACCGTCAGTGCTCTCTTTTTTGCCATGCTGCATTTTGAGGCTGCACAGTTCCCGGTCTATTTCTTCTCCGGAATCCTTCTGGCGCTTGTCCTCTATGCAACCCGTTCGGTGCTGGGCGCCGTTCTCGTGCACTTTCTCTACAACCTCTTCGGTCTGATCGGCCGTCCCTACGTGACCGAGTTTTACAGCCGAACCGGAAGCACCGAGCTGTTTGTTTTTCTCTTGATCATTCTTTTCCTGCTGGCGCTGATGCTTTTCTTCGGCGAAGCGGCGCGTGCATACGGTAGCTATGCGCGGAGAGGCATTCCCTCTCCCTACCATCGTCCCCGTACGGCGCGTGAGAAAGCGGCAAATCCCTTTTTTGAAGCACTTTTGACACCGCTTTCCCTGCTTTGTATGCTTTTCTATCTGATCGTGATCATCGCCGCATGAAGATTTCACATAAGGAATGGATTTCATGAACAATACGCCTAATCAATCAAATCCGCGTGCGAATCAGCCGCCGGTCAAGCGTCCGGCCCGTGCCGTCCGCCGTCCGGGTGAGACCCCGACGGCAGGTACCGCGCCGCAAACGCCGCCCCCGGCCCGCCCGGCGGCAAGAGCCGTGCCCGATATCGCTCCCTCGGCGCGTTCGAGAACGGGTGCTGCGCCCGGCATTACC
>JAZODX010000184.1:0-3513 GCA_045597265.1 Eubacteriales bacterium
ATGAACCACTCCAGCTTTATTGACCTGAAAATCGCCTTCAAATTACTCTATCCCAGGCCCTTCAATATCGTATGCACCACCGACAGCTTCGTGGGAAAATCGATGCTGATGCGGTATCTCGGATGTATTCCGACCAATAAATTCGTGCACGATCTCCGCCTGATTCGGGATATGCGTCACGCGCTGCATCAAAACAAGACCAGCGTCCTGATGTATCCCGAGGCTGGCTACAGCCTGGACGGGCGTGCAACCAAACTGCCGCAGAAGCTGGGCAAGCTGTTCAAGATGCTTGACGTGCCGGTGGTGGGCATTTCCGCCTACGGCGCCTTTACGCGCGACCCACTGTATAACTGCCTGCAGAAGCGCAAGGTCAAGGTCAGTGCAACCATGCGCTGCCTGCTGACCCGGGACGAAGTCCGAAGCAAATCGGTGGAGGAGCTCGACGCCATTCTTGAGGAAATGTTTTCCTTCGATTATTTTGCCTGGCAGAGGGAGAACGGGATCGAGGTGCATGAGCCATTCCGCGCCGACGGTCTGAACCGCATTCTGTTCCGATGCCGCGCCTGCGGACGGGAGGGAGAGATGGAAGGAAAGGGAACGACGCTTACCTGTCATCACTGCGGGAAGTCGTATACCCTTGATCCGCTCGGCTGTCTGATTTCGGGTGAGGAAAAGTATCATATCCCCGAATGGTACGATTGGCAGCGTGAGGTGATCCGTGCTGAGGTGGAGTCGGGGGCTTACCGCCTCGATACCGAGGTGGATATCTGTATGCTGGTTGATCATAAAGCCCTTTATCGCGTCGGTACGGGGCGGCTTATCCACACCTCGGACGGCTTTTCCCTTGACGGCTGCGGAGGGACGCTGCATTATGCGCAGTCCTCGCTTGCCTCCTACAGCCTCAATTCCGATTATTTCTGGTATGAGATCGGTGATGTGATCTGCATCGGTACGAACGATCAGCTTTATTATTGCTTCCCGCGGCAAAAAGACGTGGTTGCCCGCGCACGGATTGCCGCTGAGGAGTTTTACGTCGCCGCCAGACGGCTCTCGCGTGTCGGAAAGGAGATAGGAAATGGAGAAAAAACGCTCGTTTGACCTCAGTGCGTCGACCCTACATATCCTTGCCATGGCCTTTATGCTGCTTGATCACCTCTGGGCCACCGTTATCTCGGGACAGTGGTGGATGACGGCTATCGGCCGACTGGCCTTTCCGATCTTTGCCTTTATGATCACGGAGGGATATTATCATACGAAGAATCTTCGCCGCTACGTGCGCCGTCTGCTCATCTGCGCGCTGATCTCGGAGATTCCCTTTAATCTGATGACGACGGGGTCTCCCATCTATCCCTTTCATCAGAACGTTATCTGGACCTTTCTGCTCGGCATTTGGCTGATTCATCTCAATGAAAAAGCCCGAACGAAGAAGGTGTGGATTCGTATCCTCGTCCTGCTCGGCACGCTGGTTGTCGGATATCTCGCTGGGCTGATCACCTTCGTTGATTATTACGGAGCGGGCGTTTTGACGGTGCTTGTTTTCGCGCTCTTCCGCGAGAGAAATCCGTGGTGCCGACTCGGACAGCTGGCGGCACTCTTTGTCCTTAACGTCCTGACGCTCGGCGGTGTGACCTATTACGTTCCGTTCTTCGGGATTGAGCTTCCCGTGCGTATACAGGCGCTTGCTCTGCTTGCCCTTATTCCCATCTGGTTCTATCGCGGTCGGCAGGGAATTCGGTCGCGGACGTTTCAGCACTTTCGCTATGCCTTTTACCCCGCGCATATGCTGATTTTGGCGCTGATTGCGATTTTGATATAATTCTGCGGTATTTTGAAGGAGGTGCGGAGATGCGCGGAATAAAGTGGTTTTCGCTTCTTTTGCTTTTGCTTGGCTTCTTTGTCCTGCCGTCGTCGGCACTGGATGCCACAGAGCTTTCGCTCACGCTCTCGGCAGATCGGGACACGGCACCGCTCTGTGACGGAAAGGAGAGCACCTATCTTACAATTCCCGCAGGCGGGACGATTACGCTTGACGCAGGAGAAAACCAGATTGCCGGCGTCTATCTGATCTTCGACAGGATTCCGAGGCCCTGGATCTGCTCCACGCCCATTCTCGATATTCCGGGCGGGGAGAACGGCTTTCTGCACGAATACGTGGAGATTACGACGGCCGCGCGCACCCTTACCCTTGTTTTTCCCGACGGTGCGGTGTTGGCCGAGCTGTCGGCCTGGTCGGCGGGAGATCTGCCCGATACGGTTCAGCGCTGGTTGCCGCCGTATGAGAGGGCCGATTTGCTGCTCTTCTCGACCCACAGCGACGACGAGCATCTCTTCTTTGCAGGCATCCTGCCCGACTGCATCGATCGGGGAATTTCTGCGCAGGTCGTCTATATGACACAGCATTTTGACACGCACAACCGTCCCCATGAGCAGCTCAACGGGCTTTGGGCGGTCGGCGTGCGGCACTATCCCATCGTCGGCCCCTTTCCCGATCTCTATTCCACCTCGCTCGAGGCCGCCCGTACCATCTTTGCCGGGCGGGGCTATACCGAGGATGCTTTTACCGCGTATGCGGTCGAGCAGCTGCGTCGCTTCAAGCCGCAGGTGGTCATCGGACACGACGTAAACGGAGAATATAATCACGGCGCGCATATCGTCAATACGGCAGCACTTCGCGCCGCACTTGAGGTGTCGGCCGATCCTGCGGCCTATCCCGATTCCGCCGCCGCATGGGGAACCTGGGACGTTCCCAAAACCTATCTGCATCTCTGGCCCGAGCGCACCGTTACCATGGACTGGGACAAGCCGCTTGCGTCTTACGGCGGCATGACGGCCTTTGCCGTTTCGCGCCTCGGCTACGATCAGCATTTCTCTCAGCATTGGACCTGGTTTACGCGCTGGGTGCGCGGCACGACGGCCGCCCCCATTACCCGCGCCGCCGAAATTGCAACCTACAGCCCCTGTGCATACGGGCTCTATCGTACGACGGTGGGGGACGATCCTGCGGGCATGAACGATTTCTTTGCCAATCTCACGCCCTACGCAGAGCAGATTTCGCCCGAAACCGAGCCGCCCGAGACGACGGCACCCGAGACGGTTCCGATGGTGACCGCCGCTCCTCCCGCTCCCGTGTCAAGTGCCGCGGAGACAACGGCCGTCCCGCCGTCATCGGGCGGTGAGGGAATTCCGGTCGGGATTCTTCTGCCCATCGGCATTGTGGTGATTCTGATCGTCACCGTGGGGGCTTTGCTCGGTCCTGTCAAAAAACGTTGAGAAAAAAACGAGCGGAACGGCGGGTTATTCACCGTTGGTTCACATAACTTTGGTATACTGATACAGTTCCTCTGCCGGCGGCAATCCTGCCGCACGGCAGCAGCACATCACCGTTTAGGGGGATTATATGGTCTTTTCCAGTCTGGAGTTTCTTTTCCTCTACTTGCCGATCACGCTGATCTGTTATTATCTTGCGCCCATGCGCTGGCGAAATGCGATTTTGTTTGCCGTCAGCCTGATTTT
>JAZODX010000185.1:0-21563 GCA_045597265.1 Eubacteriales bacterium
ATAATATCATCCGTTATGGCGGAATAGCTCAGCTGGCTAGAGCAATCGGTTCATACCCGATAGGTCGTGGGTTCAAGTCCAACTTCCGCTACCAGGCCCGTTGGTCAAGCGGCTAAGACACCGCCCTTTCACGGCGGTAACGGGGGTTCGATTCCCCCACGGGTCACCAAAACATCCGAACTGTTTCGTTAAACGAAATCGGTTCGGGTTTTTATTTTTCTCAAAACTCGGGGGAGGCGCGCAGATCTGCGCGCCTCCCCTTTTCCATTCAGCGCCTCACCACACAAACGGCGGGCTTTTCGCAATCGTCAACATCCTGCAGCCACCCCATATCAAACAGCGTATTGACCAGGCTCTCTGCGACGTGAAAGCGATAAACAAACGCCCCAACGAATTCTGCAATTTTGCGGATATGTGCAGGAGCAAGATCCGCGGTTATATTTGCAGCAATCTCAGCAGTTTTTCTGTTCAAATCAGAAACGATAGAGATACACGCGTTAAGAATCTGCCGAAGCTCATCGTATTCCTCATTCGACCAAACAGCAAAATTTGCTCTGCCATCCTTAGCATAATGAAGATCGTTGAGGACTTTTTGCCAATTCTGCGGCAAACACGCAAAACCATCAACCGCAGTGCAAACAATGGGATCGGTCATTTGTCCTTCAAAGTGCTGGGCGTTTAGTGTTTGTCTGAAATTCATAGCGATAACACTTCCTCGCTTATCACTCGCGGGACAACCGTTATATATACCTTGAATACCTCTCGGCAGTTTGTCACCAACCGTGTCCTCGGTGCTTCTGCCCCAAATAATACCGTGTCCGCCGCCACCGTTCACAAGAGAATACGGTCCGTCTTTGGGTAATTCGCCATAATTCCGTTCAAGATCGTTTTCCGTATCGATCAATGAATAATGCAAGCACAAGAGAAGCTTTTGCCAATGTGCAAGATTCGTGTTTGCAAATCTGCTTCCAAATCGCGCGTCAAACTTGTCCGCTGCAGCAATAAACTTTTGTGCGCTTTCCTCGGTAAGCACTTTCAATTTTCCATCAATCGTTTTGGTGCAATCGAGCGTGAAAATCGGAATGTTCGTCAGATACTTTCCGTTGCTGCAAACGAGATACTGCCGCTCAACCAGTAATTTGATCTCGTCCTCAAGATAAGGAAGCGCAACCCCGAGCTCTATACTGATTTCTTGGATCGTTACCGGACTGTAATATGCCGCAAGTAAAATATTCCCTTTGATCTTTCTTCTTCGAAAATCACGGTATTCATGATCATCTCCTGCTTTTGTTCCCCAAAAATCGATCTCAAAAAGATTGGGGCGATAACTTTTTTCACCGAATAATCTTTCCATATTCATTCCCTCTCTGATGATTTTTCTTGCACGGAACAAATAATACTTCACCATTTCCGTGCTGATCTGCAATCTGTTTGCAATTTCGGCACAGGAGAAATTTTCGATATAGTATAAAACGGTAGCGTCTCGATATTGCGCGGACAGCAGAGACAGTTCCCGACGGAGCAGATTTAGATTTTCCTGTTTGATGATCATATCCAAAGCGGAATCCGATTCGTCGGCCAAATTTTCATCAAGCGCCGCAGTTCTCCTCGTACGGATCGCTTTTTTCCGCAGATAGTCCCGATAGGTATTTTCCGCAATCTTCCACATAAATCCCCAAAAGCGCTCCTCGTCTCTGAGGCCCTCCACAGACCGGACAACCTCGTACAAGATCTCACTTGCCAGCTCCTCCGCTTCCGGGACGTTGCCGAGACGCGTCAGGGCAAAGCCGAAAATCGACTTCATATTCGCGGTGATCAGCTCTTCAAATTTTATTCTATCCATTGATTTCTCCGTTTCGGTTTCAGGCGCCTTCATTCATATAGTCTCCGCCGGGGCAAAACGGTTAAGACATTTTGCTGCGGTTTTGCAATTATTTTATCATAAACATCGCGATTCGTCTATATCCGCACAGGCAGGCGGAGCAAACACCCTCAACCTGCGAGAGAAAAATTCTCTCCGGATAAGTTATTGTTTTTTTCCCCGGGTGTGCTATAATCATATCAGGATAAGCGCTGATCCATAAAAATCGGAGGAAGAACAATGACAAAACTCGCAGAAAAAATCAAATTGCTTCGAAAGCAAAAAAATATCTCTCAGGAGGTTTTCGCCAATTATCTCGGACTCTCCCCGCAGGCCGTCTCGAAATGGGAAAACGGCAATACCCTGCCGGACGTCACCATGATTCCCGCAATTGCCTCCTTTTTCGGCGTTTCTACGGATGAGCTTTTCGATTTCAATCGCCTTGAAGCAGAAAAGCAGGTTGAGGAAATCTGTGCCGAAGCATACCGATATCGCTTCAGCGATCCGACGAAATCCGAGCGTATTTTGCGCAAGGGCTTACAAAGATTTCCCGGAAATGATATTATATTGAATAATCTTCTCTATACGCTGGATTATCAGGCAAGGGCGGACGAGGTGATCTCCCTTTGCAAAACCCTTATCGAGTCAACCGGGGACGATTCGGTGAAATACGACGCCTGCCGCATTCTCGCATCCTGCTACAAGGAAAACGGCAGAATTGATTTGATTAAGCCCACGCTGGAGATGATCCCCGAAATTTATTTTTCCAAGCTGGAGCTGATGGCGTCTCTGCTGGACGGAGATGCAAGCTATGAAGCGGCGCAGAAGCAAAAAAACATTTCCGCAGACGATCTGATCGACATGCTGATCATCACGGGCAAGCGTCTGATGGAAAAAGGGGAGCGTGAAAAGGCAAAATCCCAATTCGAAATTGCCCAAAAGGTCATGGATGCGTTTATCGGGGATTTCGTCGAAACACGATGGTTCAACGCTACCGTCTATGCATATACCAGCGAGCAGCGAAGAGAAATCGAGCAGCTGCTTGCCGAATAATCATTCCGCGGAGCTGCCGCATTTCTGCGGCAGCTCTCTTTCCGCCCTTTTCTCTTGACACCATCGAAAAAAAAAAGTATAATGAAGGAAATCCCTTTATGCGAGGTAAAGTATATGACAAGAATCACCCTGGCGCGCATCGGTACGAACGAAACCGTTCGGTATGCCGTGAGCGAGCTGTTTGACTATCTCAAGAAAATTGACGGCGAATTGTTCGTGGACGTCCGCGCGTACGACGCGTATGACGCTTCGGTAGGACAGGTCATCTGGGTAGGTACGGACGAAGCCTTTGACGAAATGCTGCTTCCCGTTGAGGACAAAAAGCTTGACGATTCGATTCTGATTGATATTCAGGGCGCCGCCGGTGTGATCACCGGCTCAAACCCCCGTGCGGTACTGATTGCCGCCTACCGCCTGCTGCGCGAAATGGGCATTGCCTGGATTCGCCCCACCGACGACGGCGAGGTGATCCCCCAATATACGGTCACCGATATCACCGTATCGGTCAAGGAAAAGGCCTCCTATCGCCACCGTGCGGTCTGCATTGAGGGAGCCGTCTCGTTTGAGCACGTTCTGAATATGATCAAATGGATTCCGCGCGCAGGCATGAGCGGATATTTTTTCCAGTTCCCCCGTCCCTTCACCTTCTTTGACCGCTGGTATGCCCATGAAGGCAATCCCCTCTATCCCGCCGAGGGCGTTTCCCGCGAGGATATCACGCATCTCGTCTCCGCACTCAAGGAAGAGATTGCCCGCCGCTCACTGCTCTATCACGCAATGGGACACGGATGGACCTGCGAGCCCTTCGGCTTCCTGGCTGACGGCTGGCTGGAGATGGATGACGCTGATATTCCCGACGAGACCCGCCGCTTCTTAGCCGAAATTGACGGAAAGCGCACCTTCTTCCGAGGCGTTCCCCTCAATACTAACCTCTGCTATTCCAACCCGGAGGTCAGACGTATCATTACCTCTGCCATCACCGATTACTGTCGGGTGCATCGCGAGGTGGAATACGTGCACTTCTGGCTTGCCGACGCCGCAAACAACAACTGCACCTGCCCGAGCTGCACCGAGCGTCCCTCCGATTATTTCGTCATGATGCTCAACGAGCTGGACGAGCGCCTCACTGCCGAGGGGCTTGACACCAAGGTGGTTTTTCTGCTCTATTACGATCTTCTGTGGGCACCGCTGAAGGCGAGATTTGCCCATCACGACCGCTTCGTCCTGATGTTCGCCCCCATTACGCGCTCTTATTCAAAGAGCTTTGCCGATTACGATCCGACCGCCGCCTACACGCATCCCGAATTTGAGAGAAACAACTGCCATACCTCGAAGGAGCTCAGCGAAAATCTGGCCCTTCTGCAGGACTGGCAGCCCCTCTACCATGGCGACAGCTTTGATTTCGACTACCATCTGGTATGGGATCATTACAAGGATCTCGGCTATTTTGCGATCGCACGCACGATATTTGAGGATATGAAGGCCCTCTCCGGCTTCGGCCTCAATGGGCTTGTCAGCTGTCAGATGACACGCGCCTTCTTCCCGCACAATCTGCCCATGCAGATGATGGCGGACGCCCTTTGGGACAAAACCGCCGATTTCGAGGTGCAGAGTTCAAAATACTTTGCCGCGGCATTCGGCGCCGACGGTGAGGCGGTCAAAGCGTATATGCGCACGGTCAGCCGTCTGCTCGGACTTCCCGAGCTGCGCGGAGACGTGAAGGAGAGCGCAGAGACGGTGCTCGAAAATTATCGCCTCCTCAAGCGCACCGTGGTGGAGTTTGATGCAACGATCAAGCGGAACCTCACCGCCGCGCACGCGCCTGCCGTCCGCAAATCCTGGGAATACCTCACCTATCACACCGAGATTATCCTAAAGCTGATTGCCGCCCTCACGGCGCGCGCCGAAGGAAAGGAAGAGGCACGTGCCGCCGCACTGTCCGATCTGCTCGAATATAACCGACTCAACGAAATGAAGCTGCACAAGGTCTACGACGTCTGGCAGTCGATTCCGATGCTGACCGAGACTTGCAAGAGTGAGCACGAATATCAAAACGACTGATACAGGAAAGCAACGGGCTGAATCAAACGAAAAACCGACTGTTTTCCGACATAAAACAAAAAACCAAGATCAATCCCTTGATCTTGGTTTTTTGTTTTTGGCGCATAAACCCACGCGCTTTAATTTATGCCTTTACCTTAAGCGTAACGATTTCAAAGCCGCCCAAGTCAATCATCAGCTTGCCGTCGGTGAGCTCGAGCTTAGCAAGCTCGTTCTCCATCATGTCGCAAAGGAAGACCTCGCGTGCCGGAATACCGAGCGTCAGGCTCGCCCTTGTGCGCTTATTTTTCGACTCGTAAAGACGGAGCACGGTATCCTCGCACTTCTCTCCCTGCTTTACGACCTCGCAGATCACGTTTTCCGCATCTACGGCTACTGCAGAATAAGAGAGCGGAAGCGTATCTCCGCTGCCTTCGGCGCCAATCGCAGTCATCGGATAATTGAGATAGTACGCTTGCTTTGCGATATCGGTGTTCGCAAGTGCCTCCTCGTGCGGAATGAGCGAATAGATCATCGAAATCTCGCCCTGATCTGCCTCGGGATTGGGGAAAGTCGGAGAACGAAGCAGCGAAAGCTGAATCACCCCGTCGTGAATATCATGGCCGTACTTGCAGTCGTTCATGATCGCGACACCGTAACCGCCGTCCGAAATGTCGGCATATTTGTGTGCGCAGACCTCGAAGCGTGCGGCATCCCACGAGGTATTGAAGTGCGTCGGGCGCTCTACCGTGCCGAACTGAATCTCAAAGGTAGCCTTATCCGAATTGATATCCACGGGGAATGCGGCCTTGAGCATCTGGTGGCGGTCGTGCCAATCGGCAACGGTTTCAAAATCGATCCTGCAGAGTCCGTCATAGAACCATACGGTTTGCGTAATCGTGGAATTCATGTACGGGCGAACAATGCGGATACCGCGTCTCACACCGTCGTCTACCACGCCAACCTCGGAAACCGCAGTAATCGTTCTGTATTCTTCCAGCGAATACGCCTGCCATTCCCATGCATCGTATCTGTCGGGGTAATCGGCGTGGACACGGAGCTCGTTGCCGATTGCACCCGCTTTGAGCACCTCGCGGCAAGCCTTTTTGTCGTAGATCGATACGATCTGCCAAGCGGCATCAAATTCGACACGCAGACGGTCGGTTTCAACCTGATTGCCGTTGATGGTGATATGGTTATCGCAGACGAAGGCATCCGTGGCAAGATAGCCCTTTGCAGGAATCTTGTCCTTGGTCAGCACGGTCTTGCCGCCCACCTTGACGAAGCCGTCGGTCGTAAAGGAATGCGGATTGAAGACAACCTGTCCGTGTGAGCGGTCAATACCGCGAGCGATTCTTTCGCGAACACCGTCGACAATGCCGTCACCGATGCGTCTGATCTCGGCGTAATCAATATCGCTTTGATCGTACACCTCCTTGATGGAGGAGCCGGGGATGATATCGTGGAACTGATTGACAAGGAGCATTTCCCAGCCGCGATGAAGCTCTGCCTGCGGGAAGCTCTCCCCGAGCAGATTCTTCGCTATTGTACCGAGAAGCTCGGCATCAGCATAAAGGAACTCGCATTGACGGTTGTGCCGCTTGTTTCTTGCCATCGTGGTATACGTGCCGCGGTGGTACTCGAGATAAAGCTCGCCGTGCCAGGTCGGAACGTCTCTGCGGGCATTCATGCTCTTCTCGAGCCGATCCAGATAGTTGCCCGCAAAATCGATCTTGAGATTCGGCACGCCGGGTACACCCTTGGCACCGCGTCGGGCAAGCTCAAGATGCTCGGGGGTCGGGCCGCCGCCGCCGTCGCCGTAGCCGAAGGTCAGGAGCGCCTCATTGTGCAGATTTTTCTGCGTATAGCGGCGGTACGTACCGCTGACCATCTTTGACGTGGTATGACCGACGTATGTACAGCGCATATCGGTCGGACCGACCTTGTCGTTGGTCGCCGTGATAAAATGCGTATTGATCTCTGTGCCGTCGATGCCGCGCCAGCGGAAGGTGTCGTACGGCATGCGGTTGGTGTCATTCCAGGAGATTTTGGACGTAACAAACCAGTTGACGCCGCATTTGCGAAGGATCTGCGGGAGTGCGGCGGTATATCCGAACACGTCGGGGAGCCAGAGCACGCGGTTTTCGACGCCGAATTCATCCCGGAAGAAATTCTTGCCGTAAACCACCTGGCGGATAAGGCTCTCGCCCGAGGACAGATTGCAATCCGCCTCTACCCACATCGCGCCCTCGCATTCCCAGCGCCCTTCCTTGATTCTCTCGGCGACCTCGCGGTAAAGCTCGGGTGCTTCCTCCTTGAGGTTCTGATAAAGGAATGCCTGCGACGACATAAACTTATAGTCAGGATAGCGGCGCATCAGTTCAAGCACGGTCGCAAAGGAGCGCTGAACCTTTTCCCGCGTCTGCTTGAGCGTCCATTTCCACGCGCAGTCAATAGGCGTGTGACCGATACCAACCGTCGTGAACTTCTGCTCCTCGCAGTATTTGCCGTAAAACTCCTCCTCGAGGAATTTGTGTGCCTCACCTGCAGAGGCAAAAAATGCATCCGAGTTGATATCGTACAAATAAAGCATCGAAACCGCGCGCCAGAGATAGTCTACGATTCGCGCGTATGCCTCGCTCTCCGCATCAAGATGCTCGAGCAAATCAAGCGGATATTTAATATCGTAGTAAAGTGCCTCGAGATCGGGAGAGTAGGAAAAAAGCTTCGCATAAAACTTCACTGAGGCAATATTCGGTCCCGTGTAGCCGTAGAGCGCAATGTCTGCGGTAACCCCCTCGGCAAGCGGAACCTCGCGGTGATTGGTATCAAGGCCCTGCACCAATCTGCCGTTGATGTAAATGATAAATTGCGGCCTATCCGCGTCCCAGCCGTTGCGTTCGGTCTCGATCCGCAGCATGGTATTCGGATAAGGCGGCGTTACGGTAAAGCGGAACCAGGCGTGCGTATCCGCCCCCGTCCCCCATGAAGCACCGTTCTCAAAGGGGGTCATTTCCTCGAGAGCGGGCGGCGTGTGTCCCACCTTGTAATCACAGGGGCAGGAATAAATGTCGGTAACGAGAACTTTGCCGGTACGGCGCTGCTCTTCGATGATTTTCAGATATTGCTTGATCTTCCTCAGCTTATTGTTCATCATTATCCTCCGATTCTTTTTATGCGGCTATCGTCGACGCGACACTTGCGTTACAGACGCTTGCCGTCAATTGCCATACCGAAAACACACTTATTTGGACTGTACCGGTTCAATCCGTTCTGCGGGGAAGGCATAAGGCAACGGGAGCGTGCGCGTGGTGTGACCGGCCAAAATGATCTCACGCACCCTGGTCGACGTGTAGAAATAGGCATTGCGTTTATGGGTACTGCGGGCAAACAGTTGCCCGTCACGGTCACCAATATCCGGATGCGTGGAAGAGGGGAAATAGTCGTATTCGCCCAACGGCCAAAGCACAACGATGGGATCGACACATTGATAATACTCTACCGTACCGCCTGTCGTACCGTGATGAATAACCTGTACAAAATCAGAGGCAAGCTCTTTGCCATAGAAACGAACCACCATATCGGTTGTCGTGGTATAGCTGTCACCGGCAAACATAAAGGTCTGCCCTGCAATTGTCACACGGAATTGGACGGACAGCCCGTTGCCCGTTACAAGCGGCTCGTCCAGGACGAACTCATCGGTGAAGAAAACCTCGATTTCTGCATTCGCAAACTTCATGATCTGCCCGGGACGGGCAAGGATGATATTCTCTTTTTTTGCATAGGTTGCAGCAGCAGCTCGGAATTTCGTCATCGAATCAGTCGCCGCAGTCCCCGTCGGATCATCCGATTTTTGATCCAAGGATCGGTAGACTGCAGTCGAACTGAGATCATAGATCAGATAATTCAACTGCACCTGATGCCCATAGGTGTTCATGAATCCCCTAAACGCACCGAAGTGATCCCCGTGCGCGTGGGTAATGATCCATGCGGCAATGGTGATCTTGTCCGGCTTATAGTCAGCCGACAACTCATTCAACGTGTCCCAAATCAGTTGATTATTGTGCGCCGTATTAAAGCCGCCGTCAATCAGAATAAAACTGCCGTCCTCCAAACGAAAAATGTAGCCCATGCCGTTTTGATAGAGGGATGCGGTAAATTCATATGGATCGTCGGAATTTTTATAATTGTACTCCAATCCCAGCTGAGTCAATGAGCTTTCGCAAACCTTGGTGTAGGTCGGCGCCTCTAACGGCGGCAATACCGAGTTGCTCGGCTCGTCCATAATGATGCGCAGCATTTTATCGGCCGGCGTGTAGAGATAGTGATAAATCATCTCGTCATCCACCAGCGTAACAAAGCGGTTATCTCCAATTTCATTGGACGAATAGCAGCTCAATCCCGAGCCGTCCAATTCCGCGCGATAAGCAAGATATTCTTCTTCGCTGACATCGGCAATATTCAGCCCGTATGCACCGTCTCCCGCATCGGTGAGAGCCCCCTCAAGGACGCCGCCGATTACCACGGGAACGTCAGCCAGCTGTGCACGGCCCTCTGCCTGCAGACAGAAGTCGACCGGAAGGACCAGCTCACCGGCCTTACCGTTTTCCTCAATATAAGCACAAAGCGCATCCACCAGCGCAGTCATGGCTTTCGGCTCAACTGCTGCCAGCACAAGCTGCTCACCGACAACCTTCGCCACGCCGCAGCCATAGGTCATCTCTGCCAGAAGATCCCGGGTTGCAGTGTAATTGGTCGGCCCGGCCAGAATGGCGGGTGCTCGCTCTGCGGCCTCCGCGCGCGTCTCGTGGAAGCCAAGGATATCGGTCGTATACTCCGGCTCAACGCCCGTCACCTCAATAATCTTCTTGTACAGGCGCGAGATTTCACTCGTAACCTCGTAGGAAGTATCCTCCGCACGAATCAGCGGAACCTTAGCCTCACCGCCCGATACCAGAACAAAACCGGTAACGGGTTCCTCTGCTTCGGTTGTCTGCGTCGGACCGGGCTGAGGCTCGGTTTGACAGCTGACCAGTCCCAGTATGCAGAGGAGCAGGGCAAGAAAAGACAAAAGTCGGGAAAAATGCGACATAGACTTATCCCTTATCCTTTCGTAAAAAACAATTTCGAGTATAGCATAAATTGATTTGAATGTCAAGATTTTCGGTGGTTCGATTATCGAACATACCGTCCACCATCCGCTTGATGACATCCGTAAGATCGTCGCGGATGACCGGGCCGAGCATCGTGCTGGTAAAGCGCTTTCCTTCAACAAAGCGGGAAATCTTTTCCTGAAGCTCGCAAGCGCAGTCGGGTGCTTTTTCAGCGATATCGCACAGTGCTTTGACAATATACGCCCGGTATTGGAAATAATAATCCTCTCTGTTCGCGATTACCGTTTTCGGCTCAATCGGCAGATCATCAATAAATTCCTCATGCTCGAGCAGATCAAACAAAACCGGAATAGCCTCACGGGCACCGATCCTGCCCAACGCATTGATGGCGGCAAGCGCGCGCGGCACGTTCAGCCCTCTGCCCGAACGAGGCACATAGCCGTCGCGGCACATTGCCGCTTCGCAGAGCACGGACACGGAACGCGCACTCTTCACGTCAAGCAGAGCAAGTGCGAGCGCGGAATTTACGCGTACCTTCTCGTTTTCGGAAGTGAGAAGCGCGGTGAGCAGCTCGCGCTTGTCCAGAGAACGTGCTGACCAAATAAAATATCCCGGTGCATCCGTTGCAAGACCTTCCGTCAGCTTTTCATCGTCTTTGCACCAAAGCTCGCCCTCGTAGACCGTTTGGGATACCTTCTCTTCAATACGTCTTACCTCATGCTCGGATTTTAGTGCACCGGAAGCGAAAAGACGTGAACGAAGGGCGTGAACGTCGATCTCTTTGGCTCGAATACCGCCCTTGATCGCCATCGAGGCCATCAATCCCGCAGTTTCTCCTGCCTTCTGCACATCGTCCTTCATGCGAAGTCCCATTGCGATATCATGATCGCAGGAGGTATTGCGTCCGGCACACAGCAGTCCGTCATATCCCTTCGGGATATGCGCGCCCATCGGCACCGGTATACTGATTCCCCAGCCCCAAAGTCCGCAGATTGTACACCAATCCTGATACGCTCTCGATTCGAGCATATTGTCTTTGCCGTGATTGTCAATATTTGACCAACCGTAGTAGACAGGCTCGCGGCATTCATCACCGTCAAGAAGGTCGGGGAAACGGATGGTTTCCTCGCCCACGATGCGAAGTCCCTCGCGCATGCCGATCAGCGGCGCAGGGCCGAGATATTCGCTATCATAAGTATCCCGCAAATGCGCGTATGAAGACGTTGATTTTAAGATCTCGCGTCCGAACGAATCGGGATCATACTGATTGATTCGTCCGTCGTCAACGAAACCGCCATTGAGGCGATCCCTGCGGCGAAGGACAAATACATTGGAGTACGGCATAAATGCACCGTCGGCGGCACGTCCGCCCTGCATTTCACAGCCGGCATTAATCGCAACTGCGGATTCGGCGGTAGCATCGATCACGAATGCGGAATCTGCCTCATGGCGCACGCCGTCCTCATACCAGATCGCACCCTTGATGCATTTTCCGTCACGCTTTACATCGGTGAACACCGCACCGTAGCGACAATCAACACCGTCAAGCGATACGTCGATCTCGACCGATCGCTGATCCGCACCGATACCGGCACTCTTGAAGAAGGCGTCGTTTCGCGCGGATGCGCGATCGTCAAGATGACAATATCTGCCGCTGTAGTGGCCGTAATAATAGTGTAAAACACTTCCGAGCGTGGTGGCACCGCCTCCGACGTATCGGACCTCAAGCCCGAGCACCTTCAGCCCTTCATCGCGGGCAGTCATTGCCGCAATTGCCCCCGCAGTTCCAAGCCCGATCACGATCACGTCATATTTGCCGTCGTTTACCGTCTTTGGAATCACCGCTGAGGGCGTCCCCTCGGGGAGAACAAGTCGCACACCGTCATCAAAAGCCTCGATACAATTCCCGCGTGCGGCGGACGGCACCCAAGCAGCGGCACCGATCTCTGTTCCCATACACTTCGGGCAGCGCGAAAGCTCTGTGGCCAACCGCAGAATGCTGCTTTCCTTTTCTGCAACATAAAGACGTGCAGACGCAATATCGTCGGCACAGCTGTATTCGTGCACCTTTCCCTCAACATCGAGGTAGTTGAAGGTGATCTCAGCCATCTCAGGGAACGGTTCACCGAAAAACTCACGCGAGATGAAGGCAGCGGTCGTATCAACGATCTTCGATACGGTAAATTGATGATCAATTCCATACTCACTGAAAATTACCGAATAAACACTGCCGTCAGTGGTTATATTCTTCAGTGCAGAACAAAAATAAGCATCGGTTTTGCTCGCCTTGAGTCTATTTGCGAATATTGGCGGAAGCGCACTGAGCCAAATGCCGTCCTCACGCAGTACGTTTCGGGTCAACAGCTCGGCGCGCAGCTCTGCGGCCGCGGATGAACTCGGTGCATAAGCAACCGAGCCCTTGTCCTTGAGCGCATACGCAAATTCGCGCGTGATGCTGCTCGATTCTTCAAGTAAAACTGTATCAAGCTCCGGGTGTGCCGATACGATACCGATACCCAGCGCAGATGCGCCGAGTATCAGCAAATCGTAATGTTTTTTCATGGGTTAATTTCTCTCTTTCAGAGCACGGTAGCCTTCAAGCAGAATCGCAAGCTTCGTCTCCAGAACCGGCTTTTTCGCCTCATAGGGAGGAACGATCGAATCGCCCGAGTTCAGATTCTGGCGGAAGAGATGATTGATACCGTCAAGCGAGGGGGAATTCAGATAGAAAAAGTCAAACCACGTGGACTCAAGAATCAAATCAAGCATTTCTCTCGACTCGGCGTCACGGCTGGTCTGCGTTTTCAGTGCTACCTCGAAATAGTTGGGAACGACGTCAACGTGACCAAGGATGGCAAGTGACTCAATGACCTTGCCGGACAGCTCTTCGTCTCTTGCCGAGGAGGGAATACCGAGAACAGTCAGATTCTCCATCGAGCAAGCATAGTAACGGTCCTGGGTCTCATCCATCTTGGGCATCGGCAGGATACCGAAATCCTTCTCCATCTTGCGCAGGGGTTCTGCAGACAAGAGACACTGCTGCATAAAGAGGATATTGCCGTAGGTAAAGCGCTCCTCCATCGCCCTCGTCTTCTCGTTCGTGTCACCCGATCCCGTATGACTGAACATTTCCTTGCTGTGGTAGGCGTTGTATATCATCTCATAAGCGCTGACGATTCTCTCATTGAGATTGGCAACCTGGGGATAGCCCTCACTGTCTCGCGTGCAGTAGCTGAGGCCAAAGCTCTGGATCTGCGCGTTGATCATATTCCCGTAGGTATAAAAGCCCAAACGGTCCTCCATGGTAAGCTCTCCGTCACCGGTTGTATCATTCAGAACAGTCGCCGACATTTCAATCATTTTTTCAAACGTCCATTTACCGCTCTTGACCAGATCATAAGGATTCTCCAGATCAAAATCGGTAATCAAAGCCTTGTTAAAGTAGGTGACGCAAAGATTTTCAATCATATTGAGGGCTGCCGAGCCGGTTGCAAGATACAGCGTGTCGGCAACCTGCATGTTCTCGACATAACCCTGAGACCACCAGGGCTGAGACAGGTCAATCGTGGGATTGGACATCAGATCATAGAAATATCCCTGGCTCGCAACCGTAAGCATATAGTTTGCCGCACTTGCACAAATGTCAAACTCTCCGGTATTGGAATCTATGCTTGCCGCGATGGTGTTAAGGTAATTTTGGCGATTGGAATACGTACCTTCAATGTCGATGTAATTCAGCTGAACACCGAGATTTTTTTCGATCTCCCGGTTACGCTTGTAAACAGCGTCGCCGACGCGGTCGCCGGTGATCTCTTCAACCGAAAATTCATTCTTGCTGTCGCTTCGAAGCAGAATGTTGACTTGTTTGTTGTTATAAGCACCGGTCGGCAGATAGTCGCGCGGCGTTGGCTCGGCCGGCGTCGTATCGGCGGGCGCTGTCGTCACAGACGCATCGGTGGTCTGCTCCCCCGGCTGACCTCCGGGCTGTACGCCGCAGGATGACAGAAGCAGGACAACGAGCAAAAGACATGCGCATAATCTCATTTTTTTCATCATAAACTCCTCCAAAATAAGTGTAATACAACGTCGGACAGACAAATTGTATTTATTTTATTATACAAGATTATTCTATACTTTTCCTCTTCCCGAAACGTAATTTTTCTCTTCTTTTTTGCTGTACTGCTTTGGGATAGGATTTTTTTTGGTAAAACCTTGAACAATTTTTTATTTTTTGTTATAATATTTTTGCTATCATGTTGAAAAAGGCGGGGTTACCATGGCAAAAACGTTTAAAAAGCACTGGCAAAGTGATCCGTCGAATATACTGTACGATATCGCCTTCAATCGGGAAAGACGTCCATTTGGAGCAACGGGATTAAGCATGCGTGAGCTTGCGCTCAAAATCGTTCTGATCCGCCGGGGAAGCGCCGAATGGCAGATCAACGGTCATCTCTACCACGTAAACGAGGGTGACGTTTTGCTGATGTCGGGAGGCAAGCAGCGCAAGCTGCAGCTCGTTACCGCTCCGGAAGGCCTGGTATACGAAACCCTGAAATTCATGCCGATGCTGCTGTATCCCGATATCGGACTGGCGGAAACGATGTTCATCCGCAGCAAGGGAGGAGACGTCATCAAGCGCGAAGCCGATACGGCAAAGTATATTGAATCGACGTTTGACGACATCATCCGTGATATCGAATCGGAAAGCGACTACATCGCAGTTACCGTGAAAGCGCGCATTATCCTTATGCTGGCAATGCTCGCCGGCAATGCAAAAAAGCCGTCAGGCGCGGCAAATATTTGCTCTCCTTCAGACTTCAAGCTGATCAGCGACGCCGTTGAGTATATCTATGCCCACAGCGCCCAGCACTACACCGAAAAAGAAATCGCCGCGCATTTCTACATTTCCCCTCATCATTTTTCAAGACTGTTTCAAATCTGTATGGGTACGGGGTTTTCCGACTTTGTTCGAAGAGTGCGAATTGAGAACACCCTCAACCGACTGCGGATAGAGAAGAGCAACGGTATGCGCGTCAATATTCTTGATGCCGCACTCGATGCAGGCTTCGGAAGCTCGGCAGGCTTTTACAAGGCAGTAAAGGATATTTACGGCAGATCCCCGAAGGAATTAATATAGAACAAAAGCTCTCGCAGACCGAAAAACCGGTTTGCGAGAGCCTTTTTTATCAATAGAAAGAACGGGGAAGCAGCAGCCGCTTGTTTATTTCGTCCCGGTGGTCTTCAGGAAATCGGCATATGCCTCCGCGATGAATTTCTCCATTCGGGGAAGAACCATATCCATTCCCGCCTCGTTGAGGTGACTGAGGTCGGACGGCGTGATGAAATATTTTGCGCGGCATGCGTCATCGGACATGTTGATTCCGGTGAGCTCGGGATCAGCGTAAAGGCAAACAACATGAGGATCCTTTCGCTCCTCCGCGATACTTTGCAGGATGTCTGCGTAGGTCTTGTTGGAGTATCCGTTATCACGCGTTTTGGCGCTTATCCAGGGCGTGACAAGAACGATCAGCGCATCGGGATAGGTTTTGCGGAGATAGTCGAGCATATCATTGACCGCACCGTTGAAGGTTTTGGTGTCGCGGGTGCCGACAGCGCCGAGCGGCACACTTTGGGTAAGGTCGTTTCTGCCGCCCTCAAGCAGGATAATGTCTGCATCGCCGCGCTCCATCTCCTTTACACGCGTGACCATTGGATAGCTGGAGCTGTAATCCGACATCGTGCTTCCGTTGATGCCGTAATTGACGTAGTGCATATTATACTTTTCGCCGAGCTGGTTGACCCATGTCACGGATTCGCCGAGCCAGTGTCCGGCGAAATAGCTGTCGCCCATCGCATACATGGTAAGCCCCTCGAGGGCCGAATAATAATCTGCCTTTACCGCAAGGAGCGCCTCGCCTGCCGCAAGGGGAGAAGAATGCCCCGATGCATCGGCAAGATAGTGGATGAAATCGTCACCGCGGGCATTCTTAACCTCGGCGCTTCCGATCAGGTACATGAAATGGGGGTTCAGGTCATAGGTTGAAATCGCAAGATCAATGAGCTCGAGCGCATCGGTCGCACTGCCGCCGAAGGAAATGATTACCGCATCGGTCTTTTGCGCGATCAGCGCATCGATAATCTCGGTCGATGCAGAGATGTTGAAGATAGTCCGACAGCTCTTGCTCGTCGCAAAATTTTCGGGGAGGCAGATCTTATAATTCATCCGGTTGCCCGAAATATCGGTAAAAAATGCTGACGTGAGGACACCTGTCGCCGTGACTGTGGGGTCCTGCGGCAGAGCAGCTGCCGAGGAGACGGCGATATTCGCGTTGATTTTGGCATCAATCGCATCCGCGAGTGCACGGAGCTCGGCCTCGGTCTTGTTTTGAACGCCGGTCAAATCCGCATTCGTCGTGTTCGCGTAAACCGGATTGATATCCCGAAGATCAATGGAATAAACATTCTTAAGTACAGCTTTACCCTTGTAGTTCTGACCTGAGATCTCGCCAATTCTCTTCAGCGCATTCGCTCCGTCATTGGGCTTGGAGAGTGTGCCGAGATTATACGTATTCTCAACAGTATAATCTCCATCCCCCCAACCGAGTCTTGCACTAACACCTGCCGCAAAGCCGTTCTTCTTTCCCGTGTATTCGATATCGGCGTCATTATAGCAGTTGATGATATCTCCTCCGCCGCCGTTCGAGCCGACGATGCCGGCAATTGCACCGTTATACTGCGCATCCCCGACGATCTTACCGTGATTAGCCGAGTAGGAGAGGGCAGCGCCATTGCCAAGCGCTCCGCAGATACCGCCAGCGAAGGAGCTGGCACTGATATAAAGAGGTGCAACGGTTGCGTAGTTAACAATATATTTTGCATCACTCAACAGTCTTCCGAACACACCGCCTGTGCTGTCGGTGGAGGTGACTTTAACGTCTGCCCTGACAATAATCGAGGAAATCTCGCCGGCCTCAATATACCCCGCCGCAGCACCTGCATAGCGGCCGGCGGTGGCTCCGGTATTGATCTCGGAATCTGCAATCACCAGATTTTTGAAGTAACCGTCGGTGATTATACACCCGAAGAGACCGATGTGGGAATTGTCGGCACCTTCGATTTTGATACCGGAAACGGTATAGCCCTTTCCGTCAAAGCTTCCCTTGAAGGGGAATTTGCTGCTGCCAATGGCCGTCCATTCGACTTTAGCAAGATCAATGTCTCCGCCGAGTACAAAGTACTTGCCCATGTAGAACTCGCCGTCGGCAACCTGCTTCGCAAGATAAGCAAGCTGGGCACCGGTTTGGATGACGTAAGGGAACTTCTCCGTACCGCTGCCGCCCGCAAACGACGTTGCTACCGTTCCGTCCCAGACGTTGGCGGAAGCAGCGGGGGGCGTGTTCGGCGTTTCGGGTGCCTTGGTCGTTTCGGGCGCCTTGGTCGTTTCGGGCGCCTTGGTCGTTTCGGGCGCCTTGGTCGTTTCGGGTGCCTTAGTTGTCTCGGGCGCCTTGGTCGTTTCAGGCGCCTTGGTCGTCTCGGGCGCCTTAGTCGTTTCGGGCGCCTTGGTCGTTTCAGGCGCCTTGGTCGTCTCGGGCGCCTTGGTCGTTTCGGGCGCCTTGGTCGTCTCGGGCGCCTTGGTCGTCTCGGGCGCCTTGGTCGTTTCGGGCGCCTTGGTCGTCTCGGGCGCCTTGGTCGTTTCGGGCGCCTTGGTCGTTTCGGGCGCCTTGGTCGTCTCGGGGACTGCCGTCGTAGTCGATTCATCCGTAACTACGGGACCGGTCACGGATGCACAGGACGTAAAGACAAGCAATGCGGCCAAAAGCAGCACAAAAAAGGATGTCTTTCTTTTCATTTTCATTTCCCTCTTTTATCACGGTAAGAATTTTTATCGTCTTAAGAAAGTTATCGTCTTAAGAAAGCGACAATATGGGGAGGCATATTTTGCATCACAATCAAGAGATGCTCAGCCGTTCAATTCCCGGGATTACTGCCTAAGTACGGCGTGGGCTCAAAATTCTCGGCAATGTAGGTGCAGAGGAGAAGAGCTTCATTGACGATATGGTAGTTAATCTCTGTCTCGTAAATCTCGGCATAGAAGTCATGCGACTCGCACCGGGCGTTATAAACGAACGATTGCATGCGAAGCTTGCCTTTATATACGTCAAGCTTTGACCGATTAGCCGAAAGAAATTTTTTATAGCTTTCCCCTACCTCGGAGAAGCCGAATCGAACACCATGGGTAAAATCTGTGCATATGGTATAAATTTTAACCGCCCCACCAAAGGCTGGAGCGGTTAAAATCATGTAAATTTTTTAAAATGTCAAAAAACAATATTCAGTTGGTCTTCTCGACCGGACGTGTTTGTACAATCAACTCAGGATTCCGGACAACCTTCTTCAAGGTTACCGAGGTCACCGGACCGAGCGCCTCGCCATTGACAATTACGTCTACGATCTCATAGCCTTCCTCAACGCTGATCTCAATAGTTCCGCTGCGCTTATACCTGATGGTCGTGTCGCCCGAAATACTGCAGTTCTCGCCGGTCAGCTGAACGTCAAATCTCCGTGCATAAAGGGCAACCAGTGCAAACAGCGGCGTGAAGAACAGATTGTCATCTCTGATCACAAGCGCCTTCTCCCACTTTGCGGTGAGGGTCAGATTCGCCGTAACTGCGGCAGTGAAATCGTAGGCTTCATCGCCGTTGAACCAACCGAGGAAGGTGTATCCGCTCTTGGTCGGATCGGCAGGCTTAACTGCACATTCACCGTGCGGTACGGTCTGCGTATCGATTGTGCCGTCGTTGTCAAGGGTAACGGTGTAGACAAGCTTTTCGAAGACTGCCGAAACCACAGTATTCTCTGCAGGCATTTTGAAGGTAAGGCCGTCAATCGGCGTACCGTTAACCGTAATGCCGGTCAGCATGTAGCCCTCGGCAGGGGTAACCGTCAGCGTAACCGTTTCGTTCGCGCCGGCAGTCGCCTTGTCGGCTTCAACCGTGCCGTTTACAATGGCATCGTCAAGCGTAACGGTATAGGTAACTGTAGGAATCACCGTAAATGCTGCAGTGATCGTAACTGCCTCTGCAGGCATCTCGAAGCTGCTGCCGCTAATTCCGGTGCCGTTGACCTGAATATAGTCAAGCTTATAGCCAGCGGCGGGGGTAACCGTCAGCGTAACCGTTTCCCCCTTGGTTGCGGTCTCCTTATCGGCTTCAACCGTACCGTTAGTGATGCCGGCGTCAATCGTGACGGCATAGGAGGCCTTCTTGAATGCCGCGGTAACCGTTACCGCCTCTTCGGGCATCTCAAAGCTACTGCCGTTAATTTCTTCTCCGTTGACTTGGATATAATCAAGCACGTAGCCCTCGGCGGGTACAGCCGTCAGCGTAACCGTTTCGCCCTTGACCGCAGCCGTCTTGTCTGCCGTAACCGTACCGTTTGCAGCGCTGCCGTCAACCGTGATGGGATAGGTAATATGCTCTGCAATGGTGGCATCGATTGCATCCGTAAGCGCTTTGATCTCACCCTCGAGTTTGTTTCCGTAACCGTTATTTGTGAGCGTGGCGGTGCCTTCTGTTTTGAAAATCGGATCTATACCATCAATATCAATAGAATATACATTAGTCAGCGTAACAGTTTCGTTTTTGGTGATATGAGCAGTGATCTCGCCTATTCTCTTCTTGGCGTTGCTTCCATCATTGGGTTTGGAGATCTCGCCGAGATTATATGTATCCGTCAAAGTATCCGCAAAGGCGTTATCGTTCAGGCCCATAGATCCGACAATACCGCCGACAAAACCGTTACCGGTTCCCTTGTACTCAACTGTGCCGTTGTTGTAGCAGGATTGGACGGTTCCGCCGCCGCCGGCTCCGCCGATAAGACCGGCAATACCGCCGTGATAAACAGCTGTTCCGCTTACCTCACCGTGGTTTGCAGAGTAGGAAAGGGTAGCATTTCCTCCGAGTATTCCGCAGATACCACCTGCGTAGGATTTTGCATAATTCATGCCGGTAACGGTTGCATTGTTCACGATATACTCTACCGTGCCGCCAACAATTCTTCCGAAGACACCACCGACACTACCCGGGCAAATCACTTCAACCCCCTCGCCAACAATAATCGAGGAGACGTTCTTCGCCTTCACCAGACCTGCCGCAGCACCCGCATTGTAATCCTCGGAAGGGTTTTCATTCCCGACTTTGATGGAGGAATCTGTGATCACGAGATTTTTGAAGTAACCATTGGTGGCAACATTGTCGACAAAGCCGAAAAGTCCGCCGTAAATCAAATCTGTATCGCCTACGATTTTAATGCCGGAAACCGTATAACCTTTTCCATCGAAGCTTCCCTTGAATCGCATGCTGTTGCTGCCGATGGGCGTCCATTCTTGATCATTCAGATTAATATCGTTGCCAAGTACGAAATATGCATCGACGTAGGCTTCCCCGCCGGCAACCTGCTTCGCCAGATATGCAAGCTGCGCACCGGTTTTGATCACATAAGGCGCGGTCTCTGTACCGTTGCCGCTCGCAAACGATTCTGCTTCGCTTCCGTCCCAAACGTCAGCTGCCGAGATTTCGATAACTGCAAAGGGAAGGAGCATAGCCGCGGCAAGCACGAGCGCTAAAAACTTTTTCATCATTCTTATCCTTTCCCGGAGTGATAATGATTCAGGCCTTTCTTTTCTTACCAAGTACTGCAACGCTGAGTAGTGCAGCAATCGCGATAACTACAGAGGCAACAGAAGCCGAGCCGGTGGAAGGTGTTTCCGTGGGGGCAGCAGTCGTAACCGCAGGCGTAGTTTCTGCAGGCTTGGTTTCTGCAGGAGTCGTCTCTGCAGGGGTAGTCTCTGCGGGAGTCGTCTCTGCGGGAGTCGTCTCCGCAGGTGCAGCAGTGGGAGCAACAATATTTGCATTGATCTCTTTATCAATTGCATCTGCCAGCACACGGAGCTCAGCCTCAGCCTTGTTTTCGACCGTGATCAGATCTGCTCCGGCCTGATTATTGTACACCAGTTCCACGTCTGCCACGTCGATAGAATAAACGTTCGTCAAGGTTATCTTGCCCTTGTAGTTCTGACCGGTGATCTCACCGATTCTCTTCAGTGCGTTGTCGCCGTCATTGGGCTTGGAGAGCGCACCGAGATTGTAGCAATCCTTAACCGTGTAATCACCGTCCGTCCATCCAAGTCTTCCCGTGACACCGGCAACGAAGCCGTTAGCGTTTCCGGTATATTCCACAGCACCGTCGTTGTAGCAGCTGATCAGATTTCCGCCGCCGCCTGCACCGAGGATACTGGTAATACCGCCGAGGTACGGCGCATCACCGCTGACCTTACCGTGGTTGACCACGTAAGAAAGAGTAGCATTTTTTCCGACCGGACCGCTGATGCCGCCGGCGAAAGCGTTTTTGGTGACAGCATTGCCGATAACCGTTGCGTAGTTGATGACATACTTGACGTCGCTGTTATAAATTCTGCCGAATACGCCGCCGGTACT
>JAZODX010000186.1:0-5751 GCA_045597265.1 Eubacteriales bacterium
TGAAAACCGATCCCGAGGTTATCCCCGAATCCGAGGCCTATCTGCGTATTTATTTTTCCGGTGTTCTGGGTTTGATGATTTATAACATCGGCGCCGGCATTCTGCGTGCCGTCGGTGACTCTCAGCGCCCCTTCTATTTCCTCGTCGTTTCGGCGCTGATCAATACCGTCCTTGACCTCGTTTTCGTTCTCTGCTTCGATATGGGGGTTGAGGGTGTTGCTTTGGCTACGATCATTGCCCAGGGCGTCTCGGCCGTGCTCGTCATGCTTACGCTGGCAAGGAGTAACTCCTGCGTAAGGCTGTCGCTCCGCCGCCTGCGGATGCACGGGGATATGCTGGGGAAAATCATCAAGGTTGGTATTCCTGCCGCCCTGCAGATGACCATCACCTCCTTCTCCAACGTTTTCGTGCAGTCCTACATCAACGATTTCGGAAAATTCTATATGTCCGGCTGGACGGCGTACGCCAAGGTCGACCAGCTGCTCTTCCTGCCCATGCAGTCGATTGCGCTCGCCTCGACCACCTTCGTCGGGCAGAATCTCGGCAAGAATCAGGTCGACCGCGCCAAGCGCGGCATTAACGTCTCGCTTCTGCTTGCCGCCGCGTCAACCGCACTGCTGATGATTCCCGTGATCGGCTTTGCTCCCTCTATCGTCGCCTTCTTCAACGAGGAGCCGGAGGTTATCCACATCGGTACGATTCTGCTGTACAACCTCACGCCCTTCTATATTCTCTGCTCGGTCAATCAGATTATCGGCGGTGCGCTGCGCGGCGCGGGCAATTCGCGTGCACCCATGTTGATTATGCTCGTTTCCTTCGTGGCCTTCCGCCAGATTTATCTTTTCGTCGCCTCCCGGCTCTTCCCCGGGAACTTCCTCGTTCTCGCCTACGGGTATCCGGCGGGCTGGCTTCTCTGCTCCTCCATCAGCTATATCTATTACCGCTGCGTCAAGCTGACGAGAACGCGGCTCGTGGAGGATTAACCCCTGAAAACGAAAACGCACCGCCATTTATATGGCGGTGCGTTTGACTTTAGTTCAAAAGGGCTCTGTCGCTGGCAAATTCGGTTCCGCTGGCACGGGAGAACTGCTCGAGGAGCATTTCGACGGTCAGCTTTTTCTTTTCTTCAGCACTGACGTCAAAGATGATTTTTCCTGCGTTCATCATGATGAGGCGGTTGCCGTGTGCAATTGCATCCTTCATGTTGTGGGTAATCATCAGCGTGGTCAGCTTTCCCTCGGTGACCAGCTTATCGGTGAGGTGAAGCACCTTGTCGGCCGTTTTGGGATCGAGGGCGGCGGTGTGCTCGTCCAGCAGAAGGAGCTTCGGTCGGTTCATGGTGGCCATCAGCAGCGTCACGGCTTGGCGCTGGCCACCCGAGAGGAGACCGACGCGGGTGGTCAGTCGATCCTCGAGGCCGAGATCAAGCACCTTGAGCATCTCACGGTATTCCTCCCGCTCCCGCTTGGTGATGGCCCAGCGGAGGGTGCGGGGCTTGCCGCGCCGATGGGCGATGGAGAGGTTTTCCTCCAACCACATATTGGCGGCCGTTCCCATCATGGGGTCCTGGAATACGCGGCCAAGGAACTTCGCGCGCTTGTACTCGGGCATATGCGTGACGTCGGCGCCGTCAATGAGAATCTCTCCCTCATCGGGACGGAATACGCCTGCAATAGCGTTGAGCATGGTGCTTTTTCCCGCCCCGTTGCCGCCGATAACGGTGACGAAATCACCGTCGTTGAGGGTAAGGTTGAGTTGGTTGAGCGCCAGCTTGGCGTTCACCGTCCCGGGATTAAAGGTTTTGGAAACGTTTCTCAGCTCAAGCATGACCTTTTCCTCCCGTCATTTTCGGTTTGCTGAAATAGGTGCTCTTCCAATAGGGAACGGCCAGGAAAACGGCAACGACGAGTGCGGAGAGCATCTTGAGCAGATCGGGATCAAGACCGATCCAGATAACTGCCTGATAGACGACGTAATAGACGATACCGCCGCCGATGACGGCGCTCAGCTTCAGCGCAAAGTTGGTGGTGATCCGGCTGAAGAGCGCTTCGCCGATGATGACTGCGGCGAGGCCGATAACGATGGCGCCGCGCCCCATATTGATGTCGGCGAAGCCCTGGTATTGGCAGAGCAGACCGCCCGCGAGGGCGACGATGCCGTTTGAAAGAATCAGACCGAGAATTTTGTTGCGGTTGGTGTTGATTCCCTGCGCCTGGCTCATGCGGATATTGCATCCGGTGGCGCGAACCGCACAACCGAGCTCGGTGCCGAAGAACCAGTAGAGCAAGGCGATGATGACGGTGATGACGGCGAGCAGGACCAGAATCGAGCGCCCGCGCGTCAGCTGAGTGATCAGTACGGGATAGGTACGGGCGGAAAGACCGACGTTTGCCTTGCTGTCCATAATTTTGAGGTTGACCGACCAGAGAATCAGCTGGGTCAGAATTCCCGCCAGAATCGGAGGAATTCCCATCAGCGTGTGGAAAATACCGGTGAGCAGACCGGTGAGCATTCCGGCGGCGATGGATGCAAGGAGGGCGAGCCAGACGTTGACACCGTTGGCAATCAGCATCGCGCAGACGCAGGCACCCGTCGTGATCGAGCCGTCAACCGTGAGGTCGGCCATGTCAAGCAGCTTATAGGTGATATAGACGCCGATTGCCATGATGCCCCAGATGATGCCCTGGGCAATCGCGCCCGGCAGGGCGTTGAGTAAGCTCATTGTTTTTCAGTCTCCAAACGTAATTATTCGATGGCCGTATAGCCTTCGGGAATGGTGAGGCCGAGCTCGCTGCAGATCGCGGCGTTGTACTTCTTGACGGGGTTGGGATCGTAGGCAATTGCCATGGTTGCAATATCTGCCTCGCCCTTGAGAATCTGCGCGGCCATCAGACCGGTTTTGTAGCCGATTTCATAGTAGCTGATCGAGAGGGTGAAGGTACCGCAGCCCGAGCAGATGCCTGCCTCGCCTGCAAAGACCGGAACCTTCTTGGGCAGGCAGATGTTGTTGATGGTCTCGGTGCAGGATGCGGCGGTGTTATCGGTAGGGATATAGATCAGATCGCTGTCTGCAGCGGCCTTTTCGGTGATGGCAGAGACGTCGTTGGAATCGGAGAAGGCGTAATCGGTGACGGTAATATTCTTGCTCTCAAGGTATTCGCGGACGGCCTTGACCTGGTACGCGGAGTTGGACTCGGCAGAGCAGTAGAGCATACCGATTTTCTTTGCGGCAGGGAAGAGGTCAAGCATCATCTGCGCCTGCTCGTCAAGGGGAGCAAGGTCGGAGGTGCCCGAGATGTTGCCGCCGACGGTGCCCGAGAAGTTATCGATGCTGAGGGCTACGCCGTACTCGGTGATGGAGGTGCCGAGAATCGGAATGGTCGTGGTGGCCGAAGCGGCAGCCTGCAGAGCGGGGGTAGCGTTTGCCATGATCAGGTCAACGCCGCGGGAAACGAAGTCGTTGACGATGGTGGAGCAGGCGTTTGCGTCGTTTGCGGCGTTCTGATTGAGAATGGTGACGTTCTCGGCACCGAGCTGCTCCTCAAGGGCTTTGATGAAGCCCTCGGTAGCTGCGTCGAGCGCATCGTGCGTGACGAGCTGGCAGATACCAACGGTAAAGCTCTTCTTCTGCCCGCATCCGGTAGCCGATACGGCGAGTGTGAGAAGCATGGTGACGGCGAGAAGGATGGATAAAGCTTTGCGAACGGATTTCATGATGAACTCTCCTTTGTGTTGAATGATTTGTTTTAATAATCAAAAACTTTAATTTTGTTAATATCGATTAAAAAAACAAATGGGTCAAGCTTGTATTCTCTATTATACTCATACAAACAGGCATTGTCAAGAGCAATTTTATATTTTTTCGTAAAAAGTTCATTTATATACGCATATTTCCCGTGTATACGGATATTTTTTGCGGTGAAGGGGTTCGTCCCCCCGGCGCTTTGTGCCTCTTTTCTCCGGATAAAACAGCGTATAATATTTATTATGAAGAAAAGAGAACGAAAAAACGCAAAAAGAGAAAACTTTTTTCAAAAATCCCTTGACAAATCACTCCGGATTTGGTATACTGATTCTACCTCTGCAAGAGGGCTTTTTTTCGTGCGAAAATTTGCGCCCGCACGGCCTCTGGCTGAGGGAGGTACAACTAAGACCGCGCAAGCGGTAAATTCTAAGAATCGGAGGTGCCGAAATCCATGGCGAAGAATGAACAGCGCGTCAAGGTCACGTTGGTTTGCACCGAGTGTAAGCAGCGCAACTATGACACCAAGAAAAACAAGAAAAACGACCCGGACAGACTTGAGATGAACAAGTACTGCAAGTTCTGCCGCAAGCACACGCTTCACAAAGAGTCGAAGTAATTCAGGAGGGGAATATGGCAGATTTAGAAAAGAAAACCGAAGCTACCCCCGAGAAGAAACCCGAAGCAGCCAAGAAGCCCAAGAAGGACAAGGTAAAGTTCTCTGAGCGCGTGAAGAAGTTCTTCCGCGACTACAAGAGCGAAATCAAGAAGATCGTATGGTGCCCCTGGAAGCAGGTCAAGAACAACACGGCAGTCGTCGTTGTGGTTGTCCTCGCCGTCGGCGTGCTGGTCGGTCTGCTTGACCTCGGTTTTTCCAAGGTAATTGCGGCACTCGGCGACTTGCTCTAAGCCGGGGCTGGTTTAGGATATTATGAGTGATATCAATGAAATGAATCTCGGCCCGCGTTGGTATGTGGCGCACACCTATTCGGGATACGAGAACAAGGTCAAAGCAAATCTCGAAAAGATCGTCGAGAACAGAAATCTCTCGCATCTGATCTATGACGTTCGCATTCCGACCGAAACGGTCGTGGAGACGGACGGCGAGACTGAGCGCGAAACCGAGGAGAAGATTTTCCCCAGTTACGTGCTGATTAAAATGACCATGACCGATGAAAGTTGGCACGTCGTGCGCAACATTCGCGGTGTAACGGGCTTTGTCGGCCCCGGATCGCGTCCGACGCCTCTGACCGATGAAGAGGTTGAGGCACTCAACGTTGAGACGCGTACCGTCAGCGTCAGCTTTGACGTCGGCAGCAAAGTCAAAATCTGCGCGGGCCTTTTCGAGGGTTACCGCGGAACAATTCAGGATTTCTCGGACGACCGCAAGGAAGTCACGGTGCTGGTCAAGACCGCGCGCCGCGATATGCCGGTCAGACTCGAGACCAAGGACGTACGGGCCGACGACGAGGTCTGAGCGTCTATCGTGGGAGGGAGAAAATATTTCATTCTCCCGTATGTTGAACCACATTTGGAGGTGTAATTTTAACAATGGCTAAGAAAATTATTGGTTATATCAAATTGCAGCTGCCCGCCGGTAAGGCAACTCCGCAGCCGCCTGTAGGTCCCGCACTCGGTCAGTACGGTGTCGCAATCCCGAACTTCACCAAGGAGTTTAACGAGCGCACCAAGAACGACATCGGTCTGATTATCCCCGTTGTCATCACGGTTTATGCTGACCGTTCCTTCTCCTTTATCACCAAGACTCCCCCCGCTCCCGTTCTGATCAAGAAGGCTGCCAACATCGAGTCCGGTTCGGCTACACCGAACAAGACCAAGGTTGCAACCATCACCACTGAGCAGGTAAAACAGATTGCAGAGACGAAGATGCCTGACCTGAACGCCGCATCCATCGAAACCGCAATGAGCATGATCGCAGGCACCGCCCGTTCCATGGGTGTAGTGGTTAAGGACTAAGGAGGATACGGAAAATGGGTAAGAAATATTCT
>JAZODX010000187.1:0-3625 GCA_045597265.1 Eubacteriales bacterium
GGCGCCCGAGACGACGGCCGCACCCGAAACGACGGTCGCACCCGAAACGACGGCGGCGCCCGAAACGACGGCGGCGCCCGAAACGACGGCCGCGCCCGAAACGACGGCGGCGCCCGAGACGACGGCCGCCCCCGAAACGACGGCGGCGCCCGAGACGACGGCCGCCCCCGAAACGACGGCCGCGCCCGAAACGACGGCGGCACCCGAAACGACGGCGGCGCCCGAAACGACGGCGGCGCCCGAGCAGACCTTTACCGAAGAGGTTATGACAGCAATGAGTTTTAACGTCTATGTCAGCAATTTTGGCGACAGAGCGCACCGTGTGCTTGAAATTATCGAAAAATATCAGCCCGATTCCTTCGGTGTGCAGGAGGCATCCCCGGGATGGATGAACTATCTGGAGTATAGTCTGAAGGATTATGCATACGTCGGGCTCGGTCGGGACGGCGGAAGCTCGGGGGAGCACTGTGCGATTTTCTACCGCACGGATACCTACAATCTGATTGAAAGCAAAACCTATTGGATGTCCGATACCCCGAACGCAGTGTCCAAATACAGTGATTCGGGATGTAACCGTATCTTTACCTATGCGATTCTTGAACGCAAATCGGACGGCGTCCGCGTGATGCACGTCAATACCCATCTTGACCATAAGGGGGATTCTCCCCGCCTCAAGCAGCTTCGGGTGCTCAAGCCCTTCGTCGAGAAGCATCTGGATATGCCGCTGATCCTGACGGGAGATTTTAACATCGGTCGCGATTCCGGGCTCTATCGCTACGTGCTGGAGGCGGGAGTTGCCGATGCGGCAAGGCTGGCGGAGATTACCGAGGATGCATCCACCTGTCACGCTTATAAGGATCTTTTCCAGATCATTGACTTCTGCTTTGTGAATGAGGATAAGATCAAGGTTGATCGCTACGACGTGATTGACGATATGGTGGGCGGAATGTATCCGTCCGATCATTTTCCGATTATGATTGAATATCACATTGCCGGCTGATTTTTCAAAAGAAGAGAGGAGGGAAGGCCGATGATTCTGATCATTGCCGAGAAGCCGAGCCTGGCGCGGAATATCGTTGCGGGTATCGGAGAGATGCGGAAGGAAAGCGGTTTCTACGAAGGCGGCGGCTATCTGGTGACCTGGGCCTTCGGACATCTCTTTGCACTTTGCGATATCGAGACCTATCAGCCCTCTCCCGACGGCTCAACCCGCTGGACGATGGCGAATATTCCGTGCTTTCCGAGAAAGTATCAGTTTGAACTGCGTCGGGGGGCGGATAAGCAGGTGGATCCCGGCGTGGTGCGCCAGTTTGAGGTGATTCGCCGGCTTTGCCACCGTCCTGACGTAGACACCATCGTCAACGCGGGAGACGCAGACCGCGAGGGAGAAATCATCATTCGTCTCTGTGTCAGACAGGCTGAGGCAGAGGGAAAAACGCAGATGCGCCTCTGGCTGCCCGACCAGACGCCCCAGACGGTGCGCGCGGCACTTGCCGATCTCAAGCCGGCGGCGGAATGCGACAATCTGGCGAACGAGGGCTATGCGCGCACGCTGATCGACTGGCTCTACGGCGTCAATCTCACCCGCTATGCCACCCTTAAGACCGGGCATTTTCTTCGCGTCGGCCGCGTGATTGTACCGATCGTCAAGGCCATCTACGATAGGGACATGGCAATCCGCAACTTCAAGCCGGAGCCCTATTTTGCCCCGGTCAGCCGTGCCGAAACGGCGGGAGAGACGGTTGAACTGACGAGTAAGAAGCGATTCGGCGCCGACGAGAGGTCTGCCGCCGAGGCGCTGTGCCGCGAGTATAATGCGGCGGGTGCGGTGGTGACGGGCGTCAAGCGCCGAAAAACCACCCTTGCCCCCGGTAAGCTATATTCGCTTTCCACCCTGCAGAACGCCCTTGCCCGTGCCCTCAAAATGCCGATGGACAAGAGCCTTGAGATCGTCCAGCGTCTTTACGAGCGCGGATATCTGACCTATCCCAGAACGAACTCCGAATATCTTGCCACGGCGGAGAAGGATAAAATCCGCGAGATCCTTGCCGGCGTGGCGAAACTTGGCTATCCGGTTGCCTTCCGCGACGATAAGACGGTATTTGACGACAGCAAAATCGAGTCACACTCGGCGCTGACGCCGACCTATAAAATCCCCGATAAGCATAAGCTTTCCGAGGAGGAAGCAAAGGTCTACGGCACCGTGATGCGCCGCTTCGTGGCAGTTTTTTGCGCCGAGCCGTGTCGGGTGGAGAAAACCGAGATTACCATCGATGTCGGCGGGCTTGAGCAGTTCACCCTCAAGGGAACGGTGATTCTTGAGCCCGGCTGGACGAAATACGATACGACCGCGAAAAAGGATAAAATTCTGCCCAAGCTTGACCGCGGTGATGCGGTGAATATTGATTTTCAGCCGGCGGAGAAGGAAACCTCGCCGCCCAAGCACTATACCATCGAAACGCTGAACAATTATCTCAAAAATCCCTTCCGCGAGGATAAGGCGGCGCTCGATCGGGCCGCAGAGGCACGTGAGGAGGGCGAGGGGGAGGACGAGGCCGACGATACCGCCGAATATCGCGCAATCTTCGAGGGCCTTGAGCTCGGCACCGAGGCAACACGGACGGGGATCATTGAAAACGCGATCAAGAGCGAATATATCGCGCTCAAAAAAGACGTCTATTCCATTCTGCCCGGCGGCGAGTTTCTCATTGAATCACTCTCCCGTATGGGAATTTCCATGGATAAGTATAAAACGGTCGAGCTCGGCCGTGCGCTGAAGCGGATCTATCGCGGCGAATGGGGGGTTAAGGCGGGGCTGTATCTTGCCGAGCAGGAAATTACGGCCGTATTCTCCCGTGAAGCCGCCCCGCCCGAGACCGATACCGACGACGGCGTAATCGGCGACGTGGCAGGGAAGTGCCCGCTGTGCGGCGCCGATGTGCGGAGAACCAAATTCGGCTACGGATGCTCGGGCTATACTGCAGGATGCAGGTTTGGCTTCCATAACGTCATTTGCGGCCGCACGATTTCGCTCTCCAACGCACGAATGCTTCTTGAAACGGGGCGAACGAGCAAAATCGTCGGCTTCACCGGCCGATCCGGCCGTCCCTTTGACGCGGCCCTCGTCCTGCGCGATGGCAAGGCCGTCTTCGACTTCGCCGACACTCGTCCCGAGCCCGGCGGGGAGAAATAAGCTTCCACCGCGAAATGCGTCAGCAAAGGTATAGGTTGGTTGCCACACGCAAAGGCTCCCTTTACACAAGGGAGCCTTTGCATATACGTCACGTTTGGAAATAAAAGTATAGGTTGATTGCCGCCACCGCACAAGGCTCCCCCTTCGGGGGAGCTGTCACCGAAGGTGACTGAGAGGGGCGCTCTTTGATAGGTGGCTCCCTCTCCGTCACGGCTTCGCCGTGCCACCTCTCCCGAAGGGCGAGGCTTTGGGCTTGTCAACAAAGGTATAGGTTGATTGCCGCCTCCGCACAAGGCTCCCTTGTGTAAAGGGAGCTGGGTATGTTATCATACGAAGTGCAACACCCCGCAAATAACAGATGAGACAATAGAATAATAAATTTGTATTTTTGAGAGAAAGGCGTAGCCTTGAACGAAAAAATACAAATTTGGG
>JAZODX010000188.1:0-16683 GCA_045597265.1 Eubacteriales bacterium
TGGCTGAGCTGACCGACAGCTGGTCTGCCAACGGGCTCAAGAACATCATGGGCGAGAACGTCCGGGTCATGGAAATGCAGTCTGAGGCCGGTGCTGCCGGTACCGTTCACGGTTCGCTCGCAGCCGGTGCTCTGACCACCACCTACACCGCATCTCAGGGTCTGCTCCTGATGATCCCCAATATGTATAAGATCGCCGGTGAGCTTCTGCCCTGCGTTATTCACGTTTCGGCTCGCTGCGTTGCTTCCCATGCGCTGAACATTTTCGGCGACCATTCCGACATCTACGCCTGCCGTCAGACCGGTTTTGCTATGCTCGCTGAATCCAACCCGCAGGAGGTTATGGACCTCGGTGCCGTTGCTCACCTGGCAACCATCAAGGGCCGCGTTCCCTTCCTGAACTTCTTCGACGGCTTCCGTACCTCCCACGAGATCCAGAAGATCGAGGCATGGGACTACGACGTGCTCAAGGGCATGGTTGACAAGGATGCCATCGCCGCATTCCGCGCCCGCGCACTCAACCCCGAGCATCCCGTTCTCCGCGGCTCTGCCGAGAACGGTGATATCTTCTTCCAGCACCGCGAGGCCTGCAACCGTTACTACGATGCACTGCCCGCAATCGTTGAGGAGTACATGAACAAGGTCAACGAGACCATCGGTACCGACTATAAGCTCTTCAACTACTACGGTGCACCCGATGCAGAGCGCGTCATCATCGCGATGGGCTCGATCTGCGACGTTGCAGAGGAAGTCATCGACTACATGCTCGCAAAGGGCGAGAAGGTCGGTCTGATCAAGGTTCGCCTCTACCGTCCCTTCTGCGCTGACAAGCTCATCGAAGCCATCCCCGCTACCACGAAGGCCATTGCAGTTCTCGACCGCACCAAGGAGCCCGGCGCACTCGGCGAGCCTCTCTACCTCGACGTTGTTGCCGCTCTGGCAGGCTCTTCTGTCAACGCAAAGATCGTCGGCGGCCGTTACGGTCTCGGCTCGAAGGATACGCCTCCTTCCTCCATCTTTGCCGTTTACGAGAACCTCGCATCTGCTGCACCCAAGCACAACTTTACCATCGGTATCGTTGACGACGTCACCGGTCTGTCTCTGCCCGAGACCACTGCTCCCGAGACCGCTCCTGCCGGCACCATCGCCTGCAAGTTCTGGGGTCTGGGCGGCGACGGTACGGTCGGTGCAAACAAGAACTCCATCAAGATCATCGGTGACCATACCGATAAGTTCATCCAGGCATACTTCCAGTATGACTCCAAGAAGACCGGCGGTATCACCATCTCGCACCTGCGCTTCGGTGACAAGCCCATCCGTTCTTCCTACTACATCAACAAGGCTGACTTCGTTGCCTGCCACAACCAGGCTTACCTGACCAAGTACGACATGGTCTCCGACATCAAGCCCGGCGGCACCTTCCTGCTTGACTGCTCTTGGGATGCCGCTGCTCTTGAGGAGCACCTGCCCGCAAAGGTCAAGGCCTACATCGCCAACAACAATGTAAACTTCTACACCATTGACGCAACCACCATCGCCACCAAGCGCATCGGTAACGCCAAGGTTAAGAACACCGTTCTTCAGTCCGCATTCTTCTCGCTGGCAAACATCCTGCCCGCAGCAGAGGCTATCGAGTACATGAAGAAGATGGCTTACAAGTCCTACATCAAGAAGGGACAGGCCATTGTTGACCTCAACTACGCCGCAATCGACGCAGGTGCTGACGCATTCGTTAAGGTTGAGGTTCCCGAGGCTTGGAAGACGGTTGCTCCCGATGCTCCCGATGCTGCCGTTACCGGCGAGCGTGCAGATCTGGTCAAGTTCGTCAACGAGGTTGTTCTGCCCGTAACCAAGATGGACGGCGATTCGCTGCCCGTTTCCGCTTTCGTCGATCATGTTGACGGTACCTTCCCGCAGGGTGCTGCCGCATACGAGAAGCGCGGTGTTGCCGTTAACGTTCCCGTATGGCACGCCGAAAACTGCATCCAGTGTAACCAGTGTGCTTACGTCTGCCCGCACGCCACCATCCGTCCGTTCGCAATGAACGAGGAAGAGGCTGCCGCAGCGCCCGCACAGACCAAGTTTACCGCCAAGATGATCGGTAAGGGCTGCGAAGGCCTGAAGTTCACCATGGCAATCAGCCCGCTTGACTGTATGGGCTGTACGCTCTGCGTCAAGGCTTGTCCCACCAAGGAAGGCAAGCGCGCCCTCGAGATGGTTCCCGCCGCTACGCAGGCTGACCAGCAGGAGGTCTTTGATTACGCCGTTGCCAAGGTTTCGCAGAAGGAGCTCCCCTTCGCCGACACCACCATCAAGGGCTCGCAGTTCAAGCAGCCCCTGCTTGAGTTCTCCGGCTCTTGCGCAGGCTGTGCCGAGACCTCTTACGCTCGCCTGATCACCCAGCTCTTCGGCGAGAGAATGTACATTTCCAACGCAACCGGCTGTTCCTCCATCTGGGGCGGCTCGGCTCCCGCAACCCCCTACACCGTTAACCGTGAGTCCGGCCGCGGTCCCGCATGGGCTAACTCCCTGTTCGAGGATAACGCTGAGCACGGTCTCGGTATCTACCTCGGCCAGAAGACCATCCGCGAGAAGCTGATCGGCAAGGTCAAGGCACTGAACGCTCCCTGCGACGAGTGCCGCGCAATCATCAACAACTACCTCGACACCGTCAACGACGGCAAGGCTAACCAGGCTGCTACCGCTGCACTGATTGAGCTGCTTGAGAAGTGGGCTGCAGACGGCTGCGAGGCCTCCAAGGAAATCCTCGCTGAGAAGGATTACCTGGCAAAGAAGTCTGTCTGGATCTTCGGCGGCGACGGCTGGGCATACGATATCGGCTTCGGCGGTCTCGACCACGTTATCGCATCGGGTGAGGACGTTAACATCATGGTATTCGATACCGAGGTTTACTCCAACACCGGCGGACAGGCATCCAAGGCATCCAACATCGGTCAGGTTGCACAGTTCGCAGCAGCAGGTAAGGCTATCGGCAAGAAGAACCTCGCCGAGATCGCTATGTCCTACGGCTACGTTTACGTTGCACAGATCGCAATGGGTGCAGATATGAACCAGACCCTGAAGGCTTTGCACGAGGCAGAGGCTTATCCGGGACCGTCCATCATCATCGGCTACGCACCCTGCGAGATGCACGGTATCAAGGGCACCATGCAGAACTGCCAGCTTGAGATGAAGCGTGCCGTTGAGGCAGGCTACTGGCAGATGTTCCGCTACAACCCTGCCGCTAAGGCTGAGGGTAAGAACCCGCTGACCATCGACTGCAAGGCTCCCACCGAGAGCTACATCGACTTCATCAAGTCCGAGAACCGCTACAGCCGTCTGGCTCAGCAGTTCCCCGACAGAGCAGAGGTTCTCTTCGCCAAGGCAGAGGAGAGCGCAAAGGCGAAGTACGATCGTCTCTGCAAGATGGGCAAGCTGTACGAGTAATTCGTTCCGCCAAACCAAATATAAAAGAGGGAAGAGGAAGCTCGAAAGGGCTCCCTCTTCCCTCTGCTTTTCCTCCCGCCCCGGATTTTCCCGTTTTTTCCCCCGCCCTTCGGGGCGGCGGGAGAAAAGACGGGGAAAGGATGGGAGCGAAGGAAAGAATATGTGAAAAAAGGCAGAAAAAACAGGTGACAAGCAGAAAATTGTATGGTATAATAGAAGAAAGTATTTAGAAATATAACGGGAGGCATCTTATATGACGATCGAACAAGCCAACCGAGAATATGCACCGCTTCTGCGCGGGATCGTGCTGGACAGGGAGCTGGGTCGGAGCAGCTACGCCGTGGTTTACTCGGCAACCGATACCGACGGCTCACTCTGCCGCATCAAGCTTATCCGCCTGCCGTCGCGCGTGTCGGATCTTGATCTTCTGCGCGAGAACGGCCTCGACGACGCGGCAATCCGTTCGCGCCTGGAGGGAGCGATGCGGGGCGTCGTCGCACAGATCGACCGGCTTCGCCGGCTCGACGTGCCTACCATTATGGCAGTGGAGGACCGCCGCCTGGTTGAGGGACGCTCGGGCGAGCTGATTCTGCTCGTGCGCTGTGAGCCGCTGACCCTCTTTGACGATTTTGCCGCCTCGCACGATATTACCGCCAACGACGTGCTGAATCTCGGCATCGCGGTCTGCGGTGCGCTTGAGGCCGCCGCGGGCGCCGACGTTCTGCACGGCAATCTCAAGCCCTCCAACCTTTTCGTCGCACCGGACGGAACGGTTGCCGTCGCGGACTTTGCCGAGGAGCGTCTGCTGGGGAAGGCACTGGACAGCGTGTCCTTTGAAACCCTGCAGTACATGGCACCCGAGCTGCAGGAGAATGACGTGATCTCGCCCGAGAGCGATCTCTATTCGCTGGGCATTATCCTCTATACCCTTTTCAATCGGCGCTGTATCCCCTACGTTGGCCGCCCCGATGCGGACGAAACGGCGATCCGACGCGCGATTCTTGCTCGTACCTACGACGACAGTCTGCCGCCGCCGGCCAATGCCGACGATGCCATTCTGACGGTGCTTCTGCGCGCCTGTGCGCGCGATCCGCACCGCCGCTATGCCACGGCCGCCGCGTTTGCCGATGATCTGCGCGACTGCCTGCTCCCCGAGAAAGAGGACTACGTCGTGCTTCCCGCAACTGAAACCATCTACGAAATTCTCCCGCTGAGCAGCGGGGAGCCGCCTCTGCCCGATACGCCAGCCGCGCCTGCCGCGGAGGAGGAGCGCGTGATCCTTGCGCCCCCGCCGCCTGCGGTCGGTGCGTATGCAGGCGTGGGAGAGCGTACCGGCTATTCGGTAAGCAACTCCGCAATCCGCGCCGCACAGCAGCCGACCTACGCCCCCCCCACACCGACCGAGAGACCGCAGCCACAGCCCCCGCAGCCCGAGGAGCCGGAGGAATGGGATCCATATGACGACGAGCCGGAGGAGGGGGACAACACCCGCCGGCTGATCATGATTCTCGGCGGAATTCTTGCCGCACTGATCCTGCTTGCCGCGATCATTTGGGGCATCAGCGCAATCGGCGGCGACGGCGAGGAAACCGAGCCCGAACAGACCGGCATCAGTCAGCCGATTGATTCGACGACGGCATCCCCCGAAACCACGGCTGCGCCTGAGACCACGGCCGCGCCCGAGACCACGGCTGCGCCCGAGACCACGGCCGCGCCCGTCACGGTAAGCGTCCCCGGCGTGGTCGGCATGCAGTACGCCGACGCCTCCGCCCGTCTTGATGCGCTCGGCCTTACCGTAAAGAAAACCGAAACCTACAGTGAAACCGAGGAGAAGGGCAAGGTCATTGCCCAGAGCACCAAAGAGGGCGGATCGCTCACCCGGGGCGAGACGGTAACCCTGACGGTCAGCCTTGGCCGTGAGCCGCTGAAGGTTCCCTCCGTTATCGGCAAGACCCGCGATGAGGCCGTTCGCCTGCTGGCAGACCGGAATCTCGTGGCAAAGATCAACAATGCGTATGACGGAACCACGTTCGGCACCGTCATTGCCCAGACGCCCGAGAGCGGAAAGACCGCAGAAATCGGTGCGACGGTGACACTGACCGTGTCGCTCGGTCCCGAGACGGTCGAGCTGCCGAGCTTCGTCGGTCAAACCCGCGCCGAGGCAGAGACCTATCTCTCTAAAAACAACTTTACCGCCGTTTCCTGGCAGAGTGCACCCGCATCGGGCTACGCCAAGGACGTCATTTACGCGCAGTCGGTCGATGCCGGCAAAACGCACAAGCCCGCAGACGCGCTGATCCTTTATGTGAGCCTCGGTGCCGAAGCACTGACGGTGCCCGACGTGAAGGGAATGACGGTCGAGACGGCACTGAGCATCCTGACCGGATACGGATACCTGCCCGAGCTGGTTTACGAAAAATCGAACGCGGTCGGCGTGATTGCGACGACGCCTGCCATCGGCACGACGCTGGCGGTCGGTGAGAAGATCACCGTCCGCGTGGCCGCAGCCTCCTCTGCCCCTACCCTCAGCCTGCCGCTGGGCGACCTGCACATAGCGCTGGCCGAGTCGGTTACCCTTCGCGTGAACGGCACGCAGGGCCGTCCGCTGACCTATTCCTCCTCCGATACCGGCGTGGCCGTCATTGACGCCAACGGACGGATCACGGCCAATGCGGTCGGACAGGTAACCGTTACGGTCAGTGCGGGCGGCGAAACGCTGACCTGTCTGGTCACCGTAAGCGACGCCACCAATCCCTTCGCCGTTGCGGTGTCGGGTTCGGGCTGCACGATTACCGCTTATTACGGCTCGGCAACCCATATCATCGTACCCGACCGTATCAACGGCATGGCGGTCACGGCGATTGCCGACGGCGCTTTTGCCGGAAAGTCGCTGATTTCGGTCTATCTGCCCGATACGGTTACGTCGATTGGCGCAAGAGCCTTTGACGGCTGTGCGCATCTGAACACAGTTATCCTGCCCGCATCCCTTGAGACCATCGGTGATCGGGCGTTTGCGGCCTGCACGGTTCTGCGCACCCTTCGTCTGCCGGCCTCGGTCACGTCGATCGGCACGTCGGCCTTTGAGCGCTGCTATGCGCTGGAGTCGATTTACCTGCCCGCATCCCTTAAATCCATCGGTGACAGAGCGTTCCGCTACTGCTCGAGCCTGACCTTCTATCTCCCCGCAAATTCCCCCGTTGAGGAATATGCGAAGGAAAACGGCGTGAAGTATTCGATTGTCGGATAATCCGCGCCCCGAAATCAACGCTGACGGGGGTACCGCGCCGAAGCGCGCGGCACCTCCGTTGCATTTTAACCCTCCGTGAGCAAAGGATGACAACCATATGCTGCAAAACTTCAAGAAACGATATATCGGCGACCGGGCGTTTTACCGCGTTATGATCGCCATTGCAATCCCGCTGGTCATCCAGCAGGGAATCACGAATTTCGTCAATCTGATTGACAACCTGATGGTCGGCGGGCTGGGCGAAATTCCGCTGAGCGGGGTTTCTATTGTAAACCAGCTCGTGATGGTATTTAACCTCACGCTCTTCGGCGTCATGTCGGCCGCCTCTATTTTCGGCGCACAGTTTTACGGCATGCGTGACTTCAAGGGAATGCGGGACACCTTCCGCTTCCGCTTGCTCGTCGGCTCTGGCGTTTCGGTGCTGGCAATCGCCGTATTTCTGATCTGGGGCGATCGGCTGAGCCTGCTGTTTTTGGAGAACGACAACAATTCCCCCGAGCGCATTGCCGAAACCCTCGGGTGCGCAATGGCCTATCTGCGGATTGCCGTCTGGGGTCTCCCGCTGTTTGCCGTATCCCAAAGCTACTCGGGTATTCTGCGCGAAACGGGAGAAACGGTACACCCGATGATCGCGTCGGTCATTGCGATCCTCACCAATCTCGTGCTCAACTATTGCCTTATCTACGGCGTTTTCTTCTTCCCCGAAATGGGAGCGGCGGGCGCGGCGCTGGCCACCGTCATCTCCCGCGTCCTTGAGATGGGCTATATCGTCCTGCACACCCATACCCACAAAGAGAAATATCCCTTTATCGTGGGAGCGTACCGCTCTCTGCGAATTCCCGCCTCGCTCTGCCGACGGATTATCGTTAAAGGAACCCCTCTTCTGCTCAACGAGTCGCTCTGGGGGCTTGGCATGGCGGCCATCAGCGGAAACTACGCTTTCCGCGGCCTTGAGGTGGTTGCCGCATCAAACATCGCCTCCACCGCCTGGAATCTGTTCAGCGTGATTATGATGGCAATGGGAACGGTCGTCTCCATTATGGTCGGTCGGGCGCTTGGCGCGGGAGAGATGGAGGAGGCGCGGAACACGGTGAACCGAATCGTTTTCTTTACGGTGACCGTCCACCTCACTCTGGGGATTTTCCTTGCGATTTTCTCCCCCTATATTCCCCTGCTCTACGACGTGGACACCCTTACCCGTACGCTGGCGCAAAGGATGCTCTTTATTCAAGCCATCGTTCTCCCCATCCACGCCTACGTGCACGTCGCATATTTCACCCTTCGCTCTGGTGGAAGAACCTTTATCACCTTCCTCTTCGACTGCGTGTATACCTGCACCGTACCGCTCGGCGTCTCCTTCGTTCTCTGCCGCATGACACAGTTGGATATCGTGACCTGCTACGCCATCGTCCAGGCAACCGACCTGATCAAGATGGGCATCGCAATTCCGCTCCTAAAGTCGGGCTGCTGGATGAACAATATCATCCGCACACGGTGACCTCGTCTTCTTCTCGGAGAGATGCATATCAAGCAGGCAACGAAGCGCATCGCACCAAGACTCCCTCCGATAAGGGGAGGCTTATGAAAGCACAAACGGATGAAGATTTTCCTGCAATCCCCATCTCAGTCCTGCTGAGCACTGCTTTTCCGGACGTAAGCAGAAAAACACGGCGTATCTCAAAAGAGATACGCCGTGTTTTTACGAGCCCGTCCTTGGGGATATGTCCCATACGGCATCAACGGACAATTATTTGTCCAGATAATATTCGATCGTAAAGGGCGCTTCGTCGGCGGGCTGGATGCGGTAGAGATGCAGATCTCCGGGGGCGAGGGTAAGGCAGAAATAATCGGCACTTTCATACTGCAGATACTGCCCGCCGTCCTCCCGGCTAACCGCGTAAATATGCGCGGGGGCCTGCAGCTGCAGTCCAATATGCTGCGGAACGTCCCAGTCGCGGTTGAGCACCATCAGATAGCGGTTGCCGTAGTCGTCGGTATGCTCGGACACCGAGATGCGCGCGGGAAGCTTTCCGCTCAACAGCTCACTCTCCTCGATAGACGCGCAGTACGCCCGGGCCTCCGGGTTGTCGGCCAGCAGGGTATCGTCGTGCATCACGCGCCGACAGGTCAGCGCCATCAGAGTGCCGCCGAGGGCGGTCAGCTCGGCGTTGAGCTGCTTCTGCTCCTCAAAATGTACGCCGGGACCGCCGGTTGCAGGGTCAAGGAAGCCGTCAAATTCCACGTAATATTCGATGGCCTTTGCCCCGTACAGAACGCCTGCGTGTGCCATGGCTCGGGTCATCGTATGCTTGTAGCTGTACTCGACCTGATGCCACGGATAGTGATGGCCCTGATAAGCAAACCACAGGGGAATCTCTCTTTTCTCCGCCGCACGACGAACGATCTCCAGATTGCTCCACATGGTGGAATTGTCCAGCTGAAGCGCGGGGAGATATTCGGGCTTTCCGACCGGATAATAGTCAAAATCCATCTGCACGGGATCAATTGCGTCGGCATAGCGCTCGATATAGTCGGCGTACGCCGCCTGATTTCCTTCAATAAAGGAATGATAATCGGGATTGGCTACGGTGAAGGGAAGAATGCCCGGGCGCTCACGCTCGAGCAGATCAATCATCTGACGGATTTGGACGAACTGCTCGTCCAGAATCGGTTCGTCCCAGATAAAATACCCCTTGATACAGTTCCATTTCGCGGTCTCGCGCAGAACGCCTTCAAAATCGCTGTTTTCATAGAAGGTATAAAATTTCGGATTTCCGGTTCCCCCGAAGCGCCGCAGATCCTGAAAGAGCACCGCTCCGCCGTATTGCTCGGCCGCACGAACGACCTCCATCGCGGTGTCAATATGCGTCCAAAGGCATCCCATCAGACCAAATCCTGCGTCAATCGTGGTTTTTACTGCACGGCGAATCTTCCGGTGGGTATGCGCATTCTGCGCGCGCAGCCGTATATCAACGGGCGCCGGGCCCGACATATGCAAAGTAAAGCGGTCCTGCCGCCAAACACGGCGCGGGTTGCCCACGGGATAACGGGCTAACAATTTATGTTCCATCCTGACCTCCATATCCCGGGCGCAGCCCGGTTGCTTTGGGTCAATTATAGCACAGTTTTTCCCCGTTTTCAAGTGTTCGTGCAAATAATCCGCCATATGCCGGGCGGCTTCCGCTCTTGAAAAAATGCGTGCGGTATGCTATAATAACGGTATTACGGAATTGGAGGAGACTGCCATGAAGGTTTTAATGATCAACGGAAGACCGCGAGCAAACGGCAATACCGCCCGTGCACTGCGGGAGATGCAGACGGTTTTTACAAATGCGGGAATCGAGGTGGAATGCGTACAGGTCGGTCAGCTCGCCGTTCGCGGCTGCACGGGCTGCGGCTCCTGCCGCAAAACGGGAAAATGCATCATTGACGATATCGTCAACGAGCTCGCACCTAAGCTTGAGGCCTGCGACGGTATGGTGGTGGGCAGCCCCGTGTATTACGCCGCCCCGAACGGAACGCTGATCTGCGTGCTTGACCGTCTTTTCTACAGCACCGGATTTGACAAGCGCATGAAGGTGGGTGCCGGCGTGATGGTGGCACGGCGGGGCGGATGCTCGTCTACCTTTGACCAGCTCAACAAATACTTTACCATCAGCGGAATGCCCCTGGCTTCGGGACAGTATTGGAACAGCCTGCACGGCGCACGGCCGGGCGAATGCGAGGAGGACGCCGAGGGCTTGCAGGGGATGCGCACCCTGGCCAACAACATGGTCTTTTTGATGCGCAGTATTGCGCTTGGGCGGGAGACGTACGGTCTGCCCGAGAAGGAAGCACCGCAGAGAACCAATTTTATCCGATAATACAGCGAACAGGTCGGCAAAAGCCGACCTGTTCGCTTCGTTTGGGTTTGCGTGGTTTTGCCTTAGCCTCTCGCGTCCGCCATGATGGCGGTGCCGGCCGAGGTGCCGATGCGGTCAGCACCCGCCTCGATGAGCGCGGACGCCTGCGCGTAGGTCTTGATGCCGGCCGAAGCCTTGAGCTGTACGCCGCCCGACACGTTCTGCTTCATGAGACGGATATCCTCAACGGTAGCCGCACCTGCCGAAAAGCCGGTACAGGTTTTGACGAAATGCGCCCCTGCCTCGCAGGACAGGCGGGTGGCAAGTGCCTTCTCCTCATCGGTGAGCAGACCCGTTTCAATAATCACCTTAACCGTTTTTCCGCGGGCAGCGGCCACGACGGCGGCAATTTCGTCCCGCACGTAATCGACGTCGCCTGCCTTAAGACGGCCGACGTTGATCACCATATCAAACTCATCACAGCCATTCCGATATGCGTCTTCCGTCTCGGCTACCTTCATCCCGGGTGTGTTCTGACCGAGCGGGAAGCCAATGACGGTGCAGACCATCACGTCACTGCCCGCAAGCAGCTCGCGGGCGAGACAGACGTTGCAGGGATTGACGCAGACCGATGCAAAGTCGTATTCTCTGGCCTCAGCACAGAGCTTTTCGACGTCGGCAGGCGTGGCGGAGGGCTTGAGAATGGTATGATCAATATATTTGTTGAGCGCTTTCATGGACCTTCTCCTTCATGTTGATTTCGGTTTCATTATATCACGCAGACCGACGGCTTGTCAATCAAGCAGGGGATTTTTTCGCCGTCCTATTGCAAATTTTCGGGCTTTGCCGTATAATAAAGGCAACGATCTGCAGACAAGGAGACGACCCGATGGACTATGCACTTTTTTTCGAACGGACCGAGCTTGCCGAGGAGGGACGGCAGACCTTTTACCGCCTGCACGAACGGGCGTCGCGTCCCGATTTTGCAGAAGCCTGCGCTGCCGCCCGCGCCGCGTTTGACGCAGGCGACGAGGCCTTCGGACGCATAATTGCCGATCTGGCCGAGCGGGAGGGCGTGGCGGCGGAGCAGATCAATCTCTACCTCTATCTCCGCTTTGCCGAGGATACCCTCGCCGATTACCGCCGCCGCAGGATTGACGACGGCATTTTCTACGATACCTTCTTCGATATAACCGCCGCCTGTCGGGTCGGACGGGAAAAGGTGGGAATTTACGGAATTCCGCAGAAAATTCACCGCGAATGGCTGCGGCACCATCTGTGCGGTCGCCTTTATCGCCTTGGCAGACTGCAGTTTGAGATGATCCGGAGCAAACACGACCTGCCCGAGCACCGACTGAAGGCGGGCGATGTCTGCCTATCCACCCATATTCCGGGTTATCTGCCGCTGGACGATGCCGCCTGTGAGCAATCCTATGCCGCGGCGAAGAAATTTTTCCGCGCGCAGTACGGGATCGAACGGTGCGTTTTCTTCTGCCATTCCTGGCTCCTGCACCCCTGGATGCGGGAGGATCTGCGCCCTGAATCACAGATACGGAAATTTTCCGAAAAATATCGCCTGCTTGAGGTAACCGAAAGCCGGGAAACGGTAATCCACTGGGTTTTCTCCGCATGGGAGGACAAGCCGATTGCCGATTTCCCCCGTGACACCAGCCTGCGCCGTGCCGCCATCGCACGAATGGAGGAAGGACGCCCGCTCGGCTATGCCCTCGGCGTTCGTGAGTAAAGGAGAGTCCGTTATGCTTTGGGAAAACCTCAAAAGTGATGAATTTGCGGCCGCCGCCGAGCGGTCGTGCGGCGTCTGCATCGTCCCGATCGGGGCAACCGAAAAGCACGGCCTGCATCTGCCGGTCGGCACCGATACCGTCGTGGTGGATACGCTTGCCCGCCGTGCGGCCGAGCTTGAGCCGGTCGTGGTCTTTCCGCCATTCGCCTTCGGCCATATCAACGGTCTGCAATATCTCGACGGTGCAATCTGCCTCTCCAATCGCCTCATTCTCGACTATCTTGGGGAGCTTTGCCGCGAAATTGCACGCTCCGGCTTCAAAAAAATCTTTTTCCTCAACGGGCACGGCGGAAATCACGCCATCCTGACCACCCTCTGCAATACCGTGGCCGAGAAAAAGGGGGATTACGTTGCCATGTGGGCCGATTGCTACCATATCTGCATGAAGCCGCTGCGTAATCTGATTCGCGGAAACAGAAACCGCTTTCCCTATCTGACCGACGAGGATATTGCCACCGTCGAGGGATATTGCGCCTCGGATGCAGAAAGAGGGCACGCCTGCTTTCACGAGGTGCTTGCCATGACCGCTTGCCGCCCCGAAACGGTGGATCTCTCACGCTGGGATGCGGAGGACGGCAGAAATCAGCACCGCACGGATCATCTCAATCGGCTGGGGATTTACTCGGTATTCAACTGGATTGCCGATCACCCCAATTCCAACAGCTCCAGCCCATACCCGGGCGCAAACGAACGAATTGCACGTGCACTGATGGAGGCACGCACCGAGGAAATCGCGAAAATGTATCGCGCCGTCAAGGAGGACACCGAGCTCCTCACCTTCCGCCGCGCGTGGAATGAAAAATGGTAACCCCCGATGCACTTTTCGGTTATCCGGAATCGCCCAATTCGACGATGGAAAACATACGTATACCTTCAAAATCGAAGGTACAGCTATGAATAGATTGGTATTCGATACCGAAAATTCTTCCGCTAATATCCATTTTGGCAAACTTGAAAATAGCCTGTATTGGATGAAAAAGCATTCGTGGAATTAACCGATTCCCATTTGCCGTTCCGTTTTGCTTACGGTCCGTAGGAATATACGCGGTTATGGGAAAAACAAAAAGGAGGATGCACAATGAAGCATCTTAAGGTGATAGAAAACGCCAATCTCGTGCTGGAAAACGGCATAATCTGGGACGGCGTGATGATTGTGGAAGGGAATCGCATCGCCGATTTCGGCACGAAAGGAAAGGTGAAAATCCCCTCCGGCGCCGAGCGTATCGACGCGCACGGCAAATACGTCGGCCCCGGCTTCGTGGATATTCACGTTCACGGCGGCGGCGGATACAGCACCTGCCACGACGCGGCTCGGGCATCTGCCTATTTTCTCGAGCACGGCGAAACCTCGATTCTGGCAACCACCGATTATTCGATGCATACCGAGGATTTTCTCGCGGCCATCCGCGCGCTGAAGTCAGCATTGCCGGACGCCCCGACGGTGCGCGGTATGTATATGGAAGGACCGTATACCAACCCCAATTACGGCTGCAACACGCATCTGAATCCCTGGAGACACCCCATTGATCCCGCCGAATATACACGTTTGGTGGATGAGGCGGGCACGCTCGCACGGGTTTGGGTGGTTGCACCCGAGCGGGAGGGCCTGGCTCCCTTCCTCGCCTATGCAAGAAAGATGAACCCCGACGTCCGCTTTGCCGTCGGCCACAGCGAAGCGCACCCCGCACAGATCCGCGCGATGGGAAGCCGATACCGCCCGAGTATCCTGACCCACGCCATGAACGCCACGGGACAGACCCCAATCGAGCCGGGATTCCGCTCCTACGGCCCCGACGAATATTTCATGCAGGACGGTGAGTCGTATACCGAGCTGATCTCCGATTCGCTTGCCATTCACGTCCACCCCGATATGCAGCGCCTGCTTCTGCACGCCAAGGGGGTGCATCGCGTCATTCTGATCACCGATTCCACCCCCTTCTGCTTTGCCAATCCCGCGCGCTTTGCCCACGTGACCGATCTGAATTTTGACGATCAGGGGGCCTTGGCAGGCAGCCGTATGACGATGGAGCAGGCCTGCCGCAACGTGATGACCCATACCAACTGCGGCATCGCACAGGCCTTCATTATGGCCTCACTCAATCCCGCACGCGCCGTTGGGCTGGACGACGAGCGCGGATCGATAGAGCGCGGAAAAATTGCCGATCTCGTCTTCGTTGACGATAAATTTGCCGTACAGCAGGTCATGCTGGGCGGCGAGCTTCACTGATATTGCGAAAAGAGGATAATACGATGAATCAGAATTTTCAGATTGGATTTGCACGGGTAAATATCAACCCCCCGCTCGGCATCGGACTCTACGGCTATTACATTCCGCGCTTTGCCGCCGGATTTTTAGACGATCTTGAGGCAAGCGCTCTCGTTCTCCGCTGCGCGGACGAGCAGATTGCCCTCGTCTCGGTTGATCTCTGCGGCGTTGCCTCCTCGATGATCGAGACGTATTCGGCCGCCATTGAGGCAGCGACCGGCATTCCCGCAAAGAACGTCTTTATTTCGGCCACCCACACGCATACCGGCGGCCTGATCGTTCCGTGGGAGGCCTTTGCGGCAGACGACGAAATGACCCACCGATACGGCACCTTCGTGGGAGAACGCGTCACCGACGCCGTCCGCATGGCACTGGCAGACGTCAAGCCGGCCAGAATGGGCTATATCGTGGGACAGGCGCCCGCACGCGTGGCCTACATCCGCCGCTATAAGATGAAGGACGGCTCGACCATGACCTGTCCCCCCATCAACGATCCGAATATCGACCACCCGATCGGTACACTCGATCAGCGGGTCAACGTCCTCCGCTTTGATCGGGAGGGCGGCGAAACGGTCGTCCTTGTCAACTACGGCCTGCACGCGGATACCGTCAACGGCGATCTGCTCTCGGCAGACTGGCCGGGACATATGCGCCGCACGCTGAGAAAGGCACTGGACGGCGTTGAGACGATCTTCTTCAACGGCGCCGAGGGAGACGTGGGAAGCACCAACGTCCACGTCAAGCCGGGTGACGGTGATATGAACGATACAGAGATCAGCTTTGATAACGAAATGAAGAGCCCCGGCATGGCGCGCTTCGTCGGCCGCGCACTGGCGGGAACCGTGCTCCAGGTCTACGATAAAGTGCAGTACGTTGACGTTGACCGCATCGGTATCCTCCGCAGAGAGGCTGCCGTACCCGCCAACCGTCCCACGCCCGAGGAGGCTGTCCTTGCACACCAATATAAGGACCTGCACGACGCCGGCCGGGACGATCTGATCCCTTTCTCTGCCATGGAGCTGACCACCGTCGTGGCCGAGGCACTCCGTATGTGCCGCCTCGAGAACGGCCCCGAAAACTTCTATCTGCCCCTGACCGGCGTACGCATCGGCAGCGTTGCCCTGCTCGGTATCCCGGGCGAGCCCTTTACCGAGATCGGTGTGAAAATCAAGGAGGCCGAGGGCTGGGATATGATTCTCCCCTGTTCCCTGACGAACGGTGACGAGGGATATTTCCCCGTTCAGTCGGCCTATGACGAGGGCGGCTACGAAGCGAGAACCTCTCCTTATCGCGCAGGCGTCGCCGAAGCTATCGTCCGAGAGGCCCACGCCCTTCTTAAAGATCTGAAATAACCGAAAAACCGAGGGTGCCGCGCTGATCAGCGCGGCACCCCCTATATTCATTCTCACTATACACGCCGTCCCATTCAGACAAGCTGATCAAGACTGACACCGAATATTTCGCCAAAGCCCTTCAATTCAATATCGGTGACAAATCTTTTCCCACACTCTATTCTTTGTATGGCATTTTTGTCTATATCTATCCCAATCAACTGCATTTTATCCGCAAGTCCCTTTTGCGAAAGCTTTGTGGGATAGCACAATCTGAGTCTCCGAACATTCTCCCCACATAAATTGTTTCTGCCGTCATTTTTATTTTTGAACATTTTATCCCTCTTTTGACATTCAGTGATTGACAATTTCATTATAATATGTTATAATTGGCAGAAAGACATTCACCAAATGTCAATTTATCTAAATAAAAGCTTGCAGAGGTAAATGAACATGACGGTAGGTATTTTAAAAGAAATGGACAAGCTTGGAAGAATCGTTATACCTAAAGAAATTCGTGATCGTTTCGGATTGGCAGAACACGTAGAACTCATCGTCACCGAGTCCGGCGTATTGCTGAGGAGCCCGGAATATAAGCTTGTTCAAGTGAATACCAACGAGAATTGCACAAATGACGCTTTTCCTCAGTAAAAACACCCCACAACCCCGAAAAACTTTCGCAGCCCACCCCGACAGACCAATCAAATTTTGATTGACCAAAGCCCGGGGCGGGCTGCGAAAGTTTTT
>JAZODX010000189.1:0-9788 GCA_045597265.1 Eubacteriales bacterium
TGTACTCCGCAATTCGGCTCTCGTTCTTTCCTACCGTGTCAACGTAGTATCCCTTACACCAAAATTCGCGGTTTCTATATTTGTATTTCAGTTCGCCGAATTGCTTAAACTATTTATGTCATTTATACTCATCTTAAATGACCTCCTTTGTTGTATTTCTTGTGCAGTTGGCAGACCGCACTTTCATTATACAACAAAGGAGTTTTTTGTCATTATCAACTACATAATTCTTACCGAACCACGTGTCTAACGCGTGGTTTGGGTTTACAATAAAGCCCCGAAGCTAAAAACTTCAGGGCTTTAAGGTGGTGCCGGTGGCGGGGGTCGAACCCGCACGGTATCGCTACCAACGGATTTTGAGTCCGTCACGTCTGCCAATTCCATCACACCGGCGCATAACGTGGATATTATATCATAAGTTTTTCCTTTTTGCAAGACCTCTTACGAAAGTTTTATAAAAAAGGCAGGGGACTTTTTCTAAATGTCCCCTGCCTTAGCGGGGCAGGTTAGGATTCTTTTTCGCTCAGCGCGTGCTTGCTTGAAACGACAGCGGGAACATCATAGCAGGAGAATGCAGCCTCAACCGTATCTCGGTTCATTTTCGGTGTGATCAAGCTGACGGCCGGAACGATGACGAAGGAGGAGAGAATGGCGAGCGCACCGCACACGGTTGCATCCATCCATCCGGTAAATGCATTGATCGATACAAAGAGAATACCGAAGAGCATCGCCGACCAAACGCCTGCCCTTGTTGTCCCCTTCCAGAAGAGGCCAAACAGGAATGGACCGAGGAAGGCGCCGGCAAGTGCGCCCCAGGAGATAGACATCAGCGTGGTGATCAGACTGCTCGGGCGAATGGCAATCAGCACGGAGATCAGAATGAACACGCCGCAAAGTGATTTGATGATCAGCTTTTGCTGTTTGTCCGAGAGCTTGTTCGGGAAGATCCCGCCCACAAAATCGATGACAAAGGTAGAGGAAGAGGTGAGCACAAGCGAAGAGAGGGTAGACATCGAGGCTGAGAGAACAAGCAGAAGCACAACGCCGATGAGGGCATCGGGCAGGGCGGCGGCGAGCATTTCGGGTACGATTTCGTCAAAGACGACGGGATCGGCATGATAGTAAAGCCGACCGAATCCGCCCATGAAATAAGAGCCGCCCGCAATAATCAATGCAAAGATCGTGGAGATTACTGTGCCGGTTTTGATCGATTTTTCGTTTTTGATGGCATAGAATTTGGCAACCATCTGGGGGAGTCCCCACGTGCCGACAGACGTAAGAATCAGCACCGAGAGAAGCTTGAGCGGCTGGGGACCGAACATGGATGCGTATGCACCTTGCATTGCAGGGAGCTCCTCTGCCGGAATGCGGGAGAGTGCGGAGATCGCTTCCATGAAGCCGCCCTGACCGTTGATGATCCCGCGCAGGATCAGCACCATGCCGACGAGCATGATAAAGCCTTGAATGAGGTCATTGATCGCAGTTGCCATATAGCCGCCTGCGATGACATAGATGGCGGTAATGAGCGCCATGCCAATGATGACGGCAGTGAAGGGAATATTGAAGGACATCGCAAAGAGTCCCGAGAGTCCCTTGTAAACCGAAGCGGAGTAAGGAATGAGAAAAACAAAAACAGCGACTGATGCGACGATTTTGAGCAGGCGGCTGTCATAGCGTGCGGCGAAAAAGTCGGGCATAGTCGCCGAGCCCAGATGCTTGGACATGATTCTCGTTCTGCGGCCGAGCACGACCCAGGCAAGCAGAGAGCCGAGCAGGGCGTTTCCAATGCCAATCCAGGCAGCGCTGATACCGAAATTCCAGCCAAACTGACCTGCATATCCGATAAATACGACGGCAGAGAAATAGGACGTGCCGTAAGCAAATGCCGTAAGCCAGGGGCCGACACTGCGGCCGCCCAGTACAAAATCCCCTACGCTGACGTTGCGGCGGCTGCAAACGATGCCGACGGCAATCGTGATGGCGAAGAAAAGGACGAGAAGTGCAATTTTGATAAACATGATGATCCTCCGAGCGATGATATGCAGGAAATTGGCGAAAAGAAAAAAGGGGACTGTCGCATTAGCGGCAGTCCCACTAAAAACCAAGTACACGATTATTATACATGAAAAACAAACAACTGTCAAGTTAAAATAAAGAAAATCAATTCAAATAATTAATGAATCATCTCCCTCAGCCAGTCTTCACGCATAATTTCTGCAAGGCCACGCGTCGGAGAACCTCCGTTTTCCCGCAAAACGGAAATATCGGGAAGGGGAATGGCGCGGTCGTCGTTCATTTTGCGCAGCCGTACCCAAACCGCCTCCAAAAATGCCGAATCCAGCGACTCGGTATGCGACTCAAGCAAAATTGATGCGGGATCGAGTGCAGCAATCAGGGAATAGAGGGCAATTCCCACGGCCGCGGCACGCTCTGATTTATCGGTAAGCGCAAGCATAGCCTGATCGAGCGTGAAGCCCGATCCGACGGTAATCTCGCCGAATCGTCCTGCACAGTTATGTGCCCCGCTTACGGGCGTACCGTTTACTGTCAGCATGCCGCTGACCGGACGGTCAAGTGAGAGCCAAAGACAGGATTTGCTCCTCAGCTCGGGGAAGGTTTGTCGGGAAGCGAGGGCGGCTGCGCGGCTGTCCTCCATTAGCGTGATACGGGAACAGGGGGCAAACTGCTCAAGAAGCGTGCGGGGGCGCATGGGGGAAAAGGCGGAGATGCGCGAGCCGAGAATACGGTCATTTATCTCGTCATATCCGCCGGGGAGAAGCACGCCAAAGCCGATACAATCCTCGGGATCGGTGGTGGATTGGAGATAAATGGCCATATTTTTGAGGAAAAGAACCAGATTTTCCTCACAGTACAAGCATTCTTCATAGGGATAGGTTACTTCGTCCAGAACCTTGAGAGAAAGATCAAGCACGCGCAGACGGAAATCGGTTGAGGTCAGATCAAGAATCAGCAGATGCAGATGGGGGTTATACGTGATCAGCCTTGCTTTGCGGCCGGCCGTTACGCGCTCGTCTTTTTCCTGTCTGACGACGCCCAGGGCGTCCAGCATATCGACAACCTTGCCCACCGTCATCAGACTCAGCCCGGATCGGGCGGCAATCTCCGCACGGCTGATCTCTCCCGAGGCGGTAATTTCCGCAAAAATCGTGCGCGTATTTTCCCATCGGATATGCTGTTGATTGATTTTTTCCACGGTAAATCCTCCGTTAATGGATTATCGAATTTTTCTTTCCGAAAATTGCCAACGGCGTTAGATGGTGCTGTTGAATAATCTTCTGCCGGCATCGGCAATACTTGGATTGGAACCTGTCGCTGAAGACAGGCGGAAAGTGGGTTCGGATATGTATCACAATAAGGTAGAAATCTGCGGGGTCAACACGGCAAAGCTGAAAACGCTGACCGCAGAGGAAAAGCGTATTTTGCTTGAGCGAAGTAAGAAGGGGGATACAGAGGCCAGGCAGGAGCTGATTGACGGCAATCTGCGGCTGGTACTGAGCATTATTCAGCGTTTTACCGGTCGGCGGGAAAACCTCGACGATCTGTTTCAGGTTGGCTGTATCGGCCTTATCAAGGCGGTGGACAACTTCAACCTCGATCTCGACGTGAAATTTTCCACTTATGCGGTTCCGATGATCATCGGCGAGGTCAGACGTTACCTGCGGGATAACAATGCAATCCGCGTCAGTCGCTCGGTTCGGGATCTGGCCTACCGTGCTTTGCAGATGCGGGAGCAGTTGAGCAAGGAAAGGGGGGCTGAGCCGTCGGTTGAGGAGATTGCGGCGGCGCTTGGGGAGAAAAAAGAGAACGTCGTTCGGGCGATGGAGGCCATCGTTGAGCCGATCTCGCTTTACGAGCCGGTTTACAGCGACAGCGGAGATTCAATTTACGTGATGGATCAGTTGAGCGACGATCGGAATACCGATGAAGCGTGGCTTGAAGATATTGCCCTCCGTGAGGCCATGAAGCGTTTGAGCGAGCGGGAGCGAAAAATCATTAATCTGCGTTTTTTTCGCGGGAAAACGCAGATGGAAATTGCAGAAGAAATCGGGATTTCACAAGCGCAGGTCTCCCGCCTTGAGAAGGGAGCGCTTGAGCGGATCAAGAAGCAGATTTAGCGGAAGAGCACGATTTTCTTCGGCAAAAAAGTGATCCGAAAAAAGACCGAACAGTACGCCGACCGTATCAGAAGGCCACGGAGCCATGGTTTGATTGAGCGAAGCATATCCTTCCTGCCGCAGGGCAGTCTCCTTTTTCGGTAAAAATAGGCTTGCAATTTCACGCCGTTTGTGGTATACTATGGAAGCAATGTGCTCCCATAGTTAAATGGATATAACGGCCCCCTCCTAAGGGGCAGTTACAGGTTCGATTCCTGTTGGGAGTGCCAGATGGGGCTGCCGTGCTTTTGCATGGCAGCCCTTATCTGTAGACGGAAACCGAATATGTATAATTATACCATTTTCTCCCGAAAAAATCAAGACGTACGGAAGAAATCGCAAAAAGACAGAAGAAGATCAGTATCCGTGGTCAACGTGGCGCCATCTTCCGCCGTTTTTGCGGACGAGAATCCATTGCCAGCCTGTATAGGTGAAGTTTGGATTGAGCGAACCGTCTCCGCCCGATGCATCCACCGTAAAGGACGAAGTCAGGACAATGACGTCATCCGCATCATAGCGCTCTGCCCATTCAGCGTACTTTTGCGTCGTTTCGTCACCCGCATAGGTAATCATTGTCAGCGTACAGCCGGAAAAATTTTTCCGAAAATCACTTGTGATCGTGTTGATTGCGGCGCGGATTTCCCGGTCACGGTACGTCTCGGACACATACGGTTCGATTTTTACGCCGGCTGTATTGCCGGCACAGGCGCCGAGTACGCTAATCAAGATAAAGCAGAGCATAATGAATCCGATTTTTCGCATAATTGTTCTCCTTTTGTTCAAAAATGTAAATTGTATATCAAATGCATATATGATATAATGAAATGGGAAAACCGAACGGTGAAGGAGGGAAAGGCATGAACAAAACAATGAAAAAGATCACCGTTGCCTCAACGCTGACCGCACTCGGTGTAACGGGGGTGGTTGCCGCATCGCACGCCATTACCCATTATATGATGCGTATTGCCCTCGACCGTGAAGAGCCGAAGGCGGTCACACGTGCAAAGGCACAGTTGATGGGGGCAAAGGAAAATGAGGAATTGCTGGCAAAGGTTCGTGCCGCCTCAGCGGAGCTTGAAGAAAAGGTGGCCGAAGAGGTGGAGATCACGGCACATGACGGCATCAAATTGGTCGGGCACTACTGGCCCTGTGAACATCCTGTGCGCACGGTCGTCGCCATGCACGGCTGGCGCTCGTCCTGGTCGCTGGATTTTGGACTGATTGCAGATTTTTGGCATGAGAGAGGCTGTAATATTTTGTTTGCCGAACAGCGCGGCCAAAACAAAAGCGGCGGTGAATATATGGGCTTTGGTCTGATGGAGCGCTTTGACTGCCGCGAATGGGTTAATTGGGTCAACGAACACGGCAGTGCGGATTTGCCGATTTATCTCGGTGGCGTGTCGATGGGCGCAACGACGGTGCTGATGGCTGCGGGGCTGGAGCTGCCGTCAAACGTGGTCGGTATCGTGGCCGACTGTGGCTTCACCTCACCAAACGCGATCTGGAAGCACGTGGCTGAGGATAATCTGCATATTTCCTACGGTATTCGCAGTGCGGCGGCAAACGATCTCTGCCGCAAGCGCATCAAGATGGCCGCCAGTGCATATTCGACAACCGAAGCTCTGCAGCATACCGATATCCCCGTATTCCTTGTACACGGAACGGACGACCGTTTCGTGCCGATCGAGATGACCTATGAAAACTACAAGGCCTGTGTCTCGCCCAAACGCTTGCTCGTCGTTCCCGGCGCCGAGCACGGCACGAGCTATCTCGTTGATCGGGAGCAGTATGAGGAAAAGCTGATCGCTTTCTGGCAGGACTATGACGACACGCGCAGAGCGACCTCCGCGCCCGAGCCTGAGGCTGGGGAGACAAATAAATAAACCGAGAGAGGGTGTCGCGCAGATGAGTGCGATATCCCTTTTTCGTTATTTCGGTTCGATAAGTCTGTTTGGGGCCTTCCCCTTATGGATAATCGGCTTCCACTCGACACGGCAGAAGAGCGCGGCGACGGCAATGGGAAGATAGGTCAGCATAAAGAGGGGAAAGGTGAAGAGGTAGCCGAGCTTTTTCACCCACGACGCATTGATGCGCTTCCACTCGGTTGCCGTGACGAGCAGCCCAAGCACAAACAGCGAAAAATAGGTGCTCGGAATCGCAGAGAGTATAATTCTCAAAATGGGAGCTGACGGTTGTCCGCCAATCAACGCCGCTGCGAGAAGAAGCAGATCCCCGATCAATGTAATCAGATTGAGAAGCATGGCGGGAAGAATCGCCGCACAAAAGTCAAAGCAGGAAAAACCGATGTGGCGGCGGAAAATGCCGCGCAGAATTTTCGTGCCGTATCGCCTGAACACCTGTAGGTATCCCTTTGCCCAGCGCATTCGCTGGTGCCATGACTGCACAAAGTCGGTTGGCTGCTCATCGTAAAATACCGCGTCGTGGCAATAGCCGATCCGCTCACCGCCAAGCATTGCGGCAACCGAAAATTCGGTATCCTCACTGAGCGAAAAAAATCGCCATCCGTCGCATCGTTCAAGAGCCTCTCGGCTGAAGCAGAAGCCTGTCCCCGACACGGTGCAGGATGCACCGATTCGCATACGCGCATCGTTGAGCTGTCTCGACTCCCGCATAAACCAAAGGCCGTAGCCTGCCGATATCCAGTTATCCCCGAAATTCTTCGCATTGCGGTAGCTCGTCACAATGTCGTATCCGTCCGAAAAGGTGCGGTTCATCTGCGTCAGGTAATCGGGGGAGAGCAGATTGTCCGCATCAAATACGAAATATCCGTCGAAGTATTCTTTTCCGTAATGGTCATGAATGTGGGACAGAAGCTCGGCAAGTGCATAGCCCTTTCCAATCTTTTGGAGATTACGGCGCTCAACCACCTCTGTACCGCAGGCACGTGCTGTCTCTGCCGTGTGGTCTGTGCAGTTGTCTGCAATCACGAAAACCCGGCGAAGTGGGGCGGGGTAATCCTGTTTTTCGATGGAGGAGATCAGCTCGGGCAGAACGCGTTCTTCATTGCGGGCGGCAATCAGGATGGCAAAGCGATGCGGTTTCTCGGGCTTGTGCGGCTTATACGGAAGGACGAGTGGGACGAGCAGATAGAGGATTTGGTAGAAATAAAAGCAAAAGAAAGCGATTGCAATCCCTGTATGCAGAATGCGCAAGATTTCTGCCGAATTCACGGTTGTGCCTCCTTTCGGGTGAAAATTGGTGGGTAAAGGCTGTGCGGTGTTTCGCACCGTGCCGACAAATCACCGATTTTGCCCTGATAGGTAACCGTGGCGCCGGGCAGGGTAAGCAAATTGTCGGGACGAAGCAGAGAGGGGGCACAGGGCAGGGGGATTGCTCCGCTTTCCTTTAGCAGATAACCGATAAACTGCGAGCAGAAATAATGATGCTTTCGCTCAAGCGCAAAATCTGCGCCGCACAGAAGCAGTCCCAGGAGGCTGTAGCGATACAGCTCGGCCGACGCCATCATTGTTCCAATCATTTGCTCAATTTCGATATGTACGACATCATCCACCGGGAGGGAAAGAAGCAGGCAGGGAATTTCGGGGTGCAGAGCCCAATAACCCGCATTGGGGGCTTCCCGAACAAGTCCCGCCGGCAGCGGGAAATACGGTGTTCGCCTTGCAAAGCTGTAGAAATTGCAGGGAATCTCGTCGGTGGAGATTGAGGCGTGCGTGAAATTTGCTCCGCTCACCTCGGCAATGATTCGGGAGAGCAGGGTGCTGCTTTGGGTGAGGAGAATATGGATGTTTGCCATTTTTCTGCGTCCTTTTCTTTGGAGGTGCAGACAGTATAGCGTAAAAAAGCAACGGAATGCCCGATAAATGCCTTACAAATTTCTTAATCATGAAAAAAGCGGGTGCCGCGCAAGCAAGCGCGGCACCCGTCGGGAACAGAAGCAGGTTTTTATTTTCCGGCAACGCTCATGCCGGGAACGAGAACAGAGGGGGCGCCGAATGCGGTGAAGAGACTGCCGAATCCGATCTCGAGATCCGAGCCGACAGCAGTAATCTCCTTCAACCAGCCGAAGAAGTTGCCCGCAACCGTAAAGGATTTGAGCGGACGGCCAAGCTTGCCGTTCTCGATGGCAAAGCCTGCACATTCGATCGAAAAGTCGCCCGTGACGGCGTTGGCTCCCGCATGGAAGCCCTTCATTTCGGTCACGTAAATGCCGTCTCCGGCAAGCGCGAGAATTTCATCGAAAGACTTGTCTCCCGCTTCCATGCAGAAGCAATAGGGGCTGATACCGACGGTTGCGGCATAACTGCCCTTGCTTGCGTTTGCCGTCGTTTCCACGCCTGCCTTCGCCGCCGTGGAAAGATTGTGCAGAAGGGTCTTCAGCACACCGCCTTCAATGACGTTCTTACGGGCGGTAGCAACACCCTCTGCGTCAAAAGGTGCCGATGCGGAAGCACCCTCGCGATCGGGATCGTCGCTGATGGTTACGCAGGGAGCGGCAACAATCTCGCCCTCCTTGCCGGCCAAAAGGGAAAGTCCCTGCTGTGCATTCTTGGCCGAGAAAACGGGGGAGAAGGTAGAGAGAATATTGCGTGCCTGCTTGGGGGAGAAGACGACGTTATATTTTCCGGTCTCGATCTCACCTGCGCCGAGCATGGAGCAGGCGTCTTCAACCGTTTTCTTTGCGGCCGCGTCAAGCGAATCGGGAGAAATATCGGTCACGATATCAAAGGAGACCTGTTTTTCGTCATCATTGCCGACAATGGCTTCAATGACAGCGGCATTGAGGGTGACGTGATTGGAAAGCTCAAGACCGGTGGAATTGACGAGGTTAATCTTGATTTCCTCGGTGATCGCAGTCGCCTCGGTACCGTCGCAAACAAGCGGACTTGCCGCATAAGCGGCTTTGTCAAGCGCAAGCGCGGATTTGGTCAGAAGTGCCGTTTCTGCCATCTCGGCAGCAGCTTTCGGGGAGCGGTAAGCGGGAGAACCTGCGAAAATAAAGACCTGATCGTCATTTTCGATCATCGTCGCGGCAGTCGCGGCGCGGTTGACCAAGGCGGTCATTTCTTCTTCCTCAAGCAGCTCGGTCGAGGCATACCCCATGTGACCGTCCACGATGCAGCGGAAGCAGATTCCTCCGCTTCGGTTGCTCGAAACGCCCTTCAGCTCATGCTTGAAGGTGGTTGCCGACGCGTCGGCAACTTCCATATAGTAAATTTCGTATTGCTCAATGCCGGCAGCAGCTGCGGCATCGATCAATGCCTTTTTCAGACTGGTAAATTCCATCGTTATCCCTCCTTAGCGTCCGCCGACTGTGATTTTGGATACACGGATCAGCGGCTGACCGACGTCGGTCGGGATCGAGCCGCTGGACGAGCCGCACATACCCTGACCGCGGTCGAGGTTCTGTCCGACCATGTCAATATCCTGCAGGATATCCGAACCGGTACCGATCAGGGATGCGCCGCGAACCGGCTCGCAGATCTTACCGTTGCGGATAATATAGCCCTCACGAACCGAGAAGTTGAATGCGCCGGTAGCGGGATTGACCGATCCGCCGCCCATTTCCTTGGCATAAAGACCGTATTCGATCGAAGCGATGATATCCTCATTCTTGTCGGGACCGTTGTCGAT
>JAZODX010000190.1:0-13161 GCA_045597265.1 Eubacteriales bacterium
ATATCCTCAGCCTTCCAGCGGAGGGTGGGGGTAATATAGGTGGGCTTCCAGGAGGCGTTGACGATATGGAAGCCCTCGTCGATCAGATCGGGGGCAAGGTGATAGTAGGATTCCCAGGCAATGACCACGACGTCGCGGGAAATTGCTTCGGTGCCCTCGCGCGGGAAGCCCTCCCAGACGATGGGGGTTCTGCCGAGTGAGAGAATCATGTCGGTCATACGGCGAACGAACTCGGTATACAGTGCGTGAGGGCCGCTGATGCCATTCTCCTTCATATAACGCTTGCAGTCGACGCAGTAGTCCCAGACGTTGATGGCCGCTTCGTCGCCGCCAATGTGCAGATAGCGGGAGTAGGGGAACATTTCGATGATTTCCTCAGCCATCCGTTTGAGGGTTTCCATCACGCCCGGCTTGCCGGCGCAGATGATGTTGGTGGATGCTTCGATCTTCGGGCCGGTAATCTCCTCCGCCTCTCCCGTAAAATCAACGAGCGTGTTGGCGAAGAGCTCGGGATACGCCTTGACCATGGCGGCCGCGTGGCCGGGCACTTCCATTTCGGGAATCAGCTCGATGCCCCGCGCGTGGGCATATTCGTTCAGCTCGCGCAGCTGCGCCTTGGTATAATGCGCGTTCGGCGTGGGCGCGTTCGGGAAGAGATCGCTCGGCAGGGTATAGAGTTGGGTATCAACGAAATGCAGGTGCAGATATTTGACGCGGTAGAGCCAGCAGAGATCAACGTATTCAAAGAGGGTCTCAAAAGGATGCCACTTACGCGCAAGGTCAACCATCAGGGCGCGGAAGGGGCAGTCGGGGCGGTCGGTGATTTCGACGGCGGGCAGGGAAAGTGCGTCTCCGTCGGGGGTGATCATCTGTGCCAGAACCGAGAGAGCGTAGGTTGCGCCGTCGTCATCGGCGGCGTATGCCGAAACCCCTCCGTCCGTGCTGACGATGCGGTATTCACCCGCCGCAAGGCTGTCATCGGCACGGAGCACAACGCCGCCTTCCTCGCCGACGGCAGGCTTGAGGCCGTGCAGGCGGGATACGTATTCGGCAAAGGTTTCGGTATAAACGCGGAAGGCGTCAAAGTCTGTCATAATGCGGGCGGGAATACGGACGGGAGTGAAAGTGCCGTCTGCATCAACGCCTGTCACTGACTTTGGCATGGGAATTACGTTCAGCTTTGTCATAGTCATAAAGCATTACCTCATTATGTAGTAAATAATCGGACGTGGGTATCCGCGGATATTGTACCAAAGGGGAGGCTTTCAATCAAGGGACTATTTTCTTTATTTCTTGCAAAATATTCCTCGCTTGCTTCCTTAGACGATTCGAAGCGAAATTTTCTTGCCGCAGAGACAGTTTTCCCCGATAAAGACCTCAATTTCCCCTCGCTCAAGCGTAAAGCGACCGTCGGGAAGATAGTAGCCAAGCTCTTCTTTGCCGAGCGTGAATACAACGTCAGTCTGCTCCCCGGGGGCAAGTGCGGTCTTGCGGTAAGCCTTCAGCTCGCGCAGAGGTCTCATCATGGCGGCAACGGGGTCGTGAATATACAGCTGAACCACCTCTGCCGCACTGCGATGACCGGTATTGCAGAGCGAAACCGACAGACGGAAGCAGGCTCCATCCTCAATCTCGCACAGCGGCAGCTCTGCCTTCGCGCAGGCAATCTCTCCGTAAGTAAAATCGGTGTAGGTGAGGCCGTAGCCGAACGGGAAAGCGGGTGTGGGCGAGCTGTCTACGTAGCAGTTGGCGGAGTTTTCTCCATAATAGCAGTTGACAGGACGTCCGCTCGACGTGATATTGTAGTAAAGCGGGATATGCGTGGCGAGACGGGGCAGGGTGATGGGAAGACGGCCCGAGGGAGAGCGGTCACCGAAGAGAATGTCGCAGACGGCGTTTGCCGCTTCGCTTCCTGCGTGCCATGCGTAGAGGATGGCGTCGAAGGATTCGGAGATCTCCTGCATGGCGACAGGGCGACCGCAGAAGAGCACGCCGACAACCTTTTTGCCGATCGCGCGGATTTTGCGGATCAGGGCAAGCTGATCCTCCGGGAGCGAAATGGTGGAGAGGGCTTTGTTCTCTCCCGTTACTGCCCAGCTCTCGCCGAGTGCCATGACCACAACGTCGGCGTCCTCGGCGTATTTCCCGCTGAGATTCATCTCAAAGCCGACCCCTTCGGCAATCCTTACCTTGCCTTGGCCTGCAACCGCCGCACGCATCGCTTCGGCCAGCGACGGCGTTTCCTCTGCACGACCGTCGATCGTCCAGCTGCCGAGCAGAGAACGTCTCTCGTGGGCAAAGGGGCCGATCAGTGCGATATTGACCGAGCGAGGGAGCGGGAGAAGGTCGTTTTCGTTTTTCAGCAAAACCATTGATTCGGCCGCAAGCTGTCTGGCGCGGGCGAGATGGGGGACGCGATCGATTTCGGTCGGTCGGCAGTAGGGGGAGTCGAAAAGCCCCTTGCGCAGCTTCACGCGCAGAACACGGCGAACCGCTTCGTCGATCACCGCCTCGTCAATTCTGCCGCAGGCGACTGCCTCCTCAAGGTGATCAAGATAACAGCCGTCCCACATATCCATGTCGAGTCCGGCCTCCAGTGCCATTGCCGACGCTTCGGTGCGGTCGGCGCAAACGCCCTGGCGGATGAGCTGCTCCACACAGCCGTAATCCGAGACGACGAAGCCCGAAAAGCCAAGCTTACCGCGCAGAACATCGGTCAGCAGGCGGCGGCTTGCGGTAACGGGCTCACCGTTGATATCGTTGAAGGAGGACATAACCGTCATTGCACCCGCATCAACGGCGGCACGGAATGCGGGAAGATAATAATTATAGAGGCTGTAATCGGAAATTTCGGTGCGATGGTAATCGCGGCCGCCCTCAGCGGCACCGTAGCCGATATAATGCTTCGCACAGGCAAGCAGACGTCCCTCCTCAGCGGGATCCTCCCCCTGAAAGCCGCGGACGACGGCACGCGCCACGGAGGCCCCCACGAGAGGGTCCTCGCCCGGCCCCTCAATCACGCGTCCCCAGCGGGGATCGCGCGCAAGATCGAGCATCGGCGCAAAGCTCCAGTGTACGCTTTCATTTGCAGCCTCGCGTGCCGTGTCACGGTAGCAGGCTTCGACCAGCTCGCCGTTAAAGGAGGCGGCCATCGCCAGCGGAATGGGCAGAACCGTGCGGTGACCGTGAATAACGTCACGGCCAAAGAGAATCGGGATTCCGCCGGGGCTTTCCTCAACGGCGATTCGCTGAAGCTCGTTGTAAAAGCTGACGTCAATTGCCCCCTGCGGGTCGTTTCCCGCCGTCGCGCCTACCGACATCAGCACCGAGCCGATTTCCCCCCGTCTGACCTTTTCCTTGAATGCATCCGCATACTCGGCCGTGGGCGTCTCGGGCTGATTGAGCTGTCCGATTTTTTCGTGCAGAGACAATTTTCCCAGAATCTCGTCAATTCGTTTTTCTATATTCATCATGTCGGCTTTCCCTTTCCCATGTGTTTCTTTGATTATACCATATCTTTCCCTCTGCCGCAAGGGACTTTCCCCGTTTTGAAAGGATTTTCACGCGGCGCAAAGAAAAAAGACAAATCATGCGAACCGGTTGCATTTTTCTGCAAAATATGGTATACTGATTAAGCATCTCCCGCGGTGCGGCAAGGGAGTGGGGAAGCCTGCTTTGCCCTGTCGGATGGGGAATCGGTGCGATTTTCTTTTTTGGAGAGAGGTAACCTCATGACCGAAAAAACGTCCAAAGTAAAGCTTTTCCGACGGTTTTTGCCCTACTACCGAAAATATTGGAAGATTGTGATCTTCGATCTGCTTTGTGCGGGACTGACTACCGTCTGCGAACTGATTCTGCCCCTGATCGTGCGGCAGATCACGTCTGCCGCAACCAACGATCTGGCGGCACTTACCGTTGAGATGATTCTGCGTCTTGGCATCCTTTATCTGATTCTTCGCCTCATTGATACGGCCGCCAACTATTATATGGCCTCGGTGGGGCATATCATGGGTACGCAGATCGAGACCGATATGCGCACCGATCTCTTCGCCCACCTGCAGAAGCTCCCCTTCTCCTATTTTGATGAAACCAAAATCGGTACGCTGATGTCCCGCATTACGAGCGACCTCTTCGACGTGACCGAATTTGCGCATCACTGCCCCGAGGAGCTGCTGATCACCGGTATCAAAATCATCTGCGCCTTCATCATTCTGGCCCGTATGAGCCTGCCGCTGACCCTGATTATCTTCTCGGTAATTCCGATTATGATCGTCGTTCTCTCGATCTTCAACCATCGGATGCGTGAGGGCTTCAAGGAGTCCCGCCGCCGCGTGGGTGAGCTGAATTCGCAGGTGGAGGACAGCCTGCTCGGCATCCGCGTGGTCAAGTCCTTCGCACAGGAGGAGGCCGAGGTGGAGAAGTTCCAGCGCGGCAATCTCCGCTTCCTTGATATCAAAACCAAGGTGTACCGCATCATGGCAAGCTTCCAGGCCTCCACCCGTCTATTTGACGGGATTATGTATATCGTCGTCGTCGTCGTGGGAGCCCTCTTCCTGCGCGGCAATCGAATTGACGCCGCCGATTACGTGGCTTATCTGATGTACGTCACCACCCTTCTCACCTCTATTCGTCGCATCGTCGAATTTGCCGAGCAGTTCCAGCGCGGCATGACGGGCATCGAGCGCTTCTGCGAGATCGTGGACGTTGAGCCCTCGATCACCGACGCACCCGATGCCGAGCCGATGGTACGCGTCAAGGGCGAGATTGCCTTTGATAACGTTCGCTTCAGCTATTCGGATGAGGGAGGAGACGTTCTCTCTCGGCTGAATCTGACCGTAAAGCCGGGTGAGAGCATTGCCCTCGTCGGTCCGTCCGGCGGCGGCAAAACGACCCTCTGCAACCTGATTCCCCGCTTCTACGACATCACCGACGGTTCTATCCGCATCGACGGTACCGACGTCCGCGATATCACCCTTTCCTCACTTCGCCAAAATATCGGTGTCGTGGCACAGGATGTTTACCTCTTCTCGGGCAGTGTCAGAGAAAATATTGCCTACGGTCGCCCCGGGGCAACCGACGAGGAAATTGAGGAAGCCGCACGGCTTGCCGGAGCACATGAATTTATCGAAAAACTGCCCGACGGCTATCACACCTACGTCGGCGAGCGCGGCGTCAAGCTGTCCGGCGGACAGAAGCAGCGTATCTCGATTGCCCGCCTCTTCCTCAAGAACCCGCCCATCTTGATTCTTGACGAGGCCACCTCGGCACTCGATAACGAAAGCGAACGCCTCGTTCAGCAGTCGCTTGAAGCATTGGCTAAAGGCCGCACTACCATCACCATTGCCCACCGCCTTACCACCATCCGCGGCGCTGACCGCATCCTCGTACTGACCGCCGACGGTATCGCCGAGGAGGGAAGCCACGCCGAGCTGCTCGCCCGCGGCGGTATGTACGCCGATCTCTACCGCCTTTACGGCGGCGAGACCGTATCCTGAGGTGTACCTTCGTATAGAAAAAACAAAAACGATATGTTTCCAAACGACAGAGAGATTGCCGTGCCTGCAGCACGGCAATCTCTTCTTTTTGAGAAAAAATGGAAAAATATTTGTCAACTTATTGACAAATATGGGGCAATATGATAAAATAAGAGCATAACAAGATAGAATATTTTGTCGAAAATTGTAGTTAATTCGTCTGTTTGAAAAAGCGGGAGACCGTTTCCCTGCAAATAAAACAAAGGAGGCACCACGATGCGAAAAAAGCCCCTGCCCCGACTGATGCGAATCCTCAGCACGATCCTCGTTTTCGCGCTCTTATTCACATCGAGCGTGACACCGATCTTTGCCGCAGAGCTAATATCGGCGGGTGAGCGTGCGAGCATTGCCGGCATCGCGGCGACACCGACACCCCTGGATACGGACGAGCTTCCGCATGCCGACGTGCTGGCACTGCTGGTTCGTCTTGACGATTACGACAGCTTTACCGAGGCTGAGCGTGCGGTACTGTACACGTACGTTGGCATCGGCTACGACGAGACGCGCGCGGCGGCGGACGAAGCGCGCGTGCAGGCGGCGCTGTATGCCGAGCTTGAGCGGCTTCCGCAAAGCCTGCGCACCGAGCTGCGCGTCCTTTCCTATGAAGAAGCCGGACGTAGCTTTGCCGATCTGACGCCGCTCGAAAAGCAGGAGCTTTACGATTATCTGCAAATCGCAGACGAGCAGTACGCTGCGGCGGACGCGCTCTTTGCCGAGCTTGCGCAGACGGAAGAAGGTCTTTTTGCGCAGATGCTTTTGGTTGAGACGGTATCCGACGGATATTTCACGCTTGACGAAGCACGGGCACTGACGGCGCGTTATCCCAACCGTGCCGAGCGAGATGCCGAGATCGGTGCGTTCCGCGCCTTTGCGGCAAGCTTGGCAATGCCGTCGTCCGTGACGGCGGCTCGACTGCGCGCCGCCGCAATGCCGGCTGCGGCAAGTGCATTGCGCACCGAAAAGGCGGCATATCTGAGTGCATCAGCCTTCCTGCGCGCAAAGGAAATGCTCCTTGCCGGCAGTCGTGCGGAGGAGATCCGCGCCGCCTATGCGGTTGCGGCAACGCTGTCGCTTGACCCGGACGATCTGTTGATTGCGCACAGTCTGACGGCTACCGATACAGTCACACCGATCGGGGGGATGGGCACCTCGCTTGAGACTTCGCTCAGCGCCGAGGAAACGGCTCTGCTTGCGCTTTATCCGGTCAAGCTTTCCCCTGTCCGCGAAAAGCTGAGCACGACCGCCTCGCGCAATACCGCCGAGCTGACGGCGGCTGTCGTCGCCATGGATAACGCGCTGTACAGCGCGGCGTCTGCGGGCAATTCTCAGACCGGGGACGATTCCAACGTGGTAAATCCCCCCTTCCTTGCCGACCTTGCGGGTGAGACTGGCGTTTCGCTGAACACCGGCGCGGCCTATCACGCGGTGGATTTGGTCAATCTTCCGGGTGTGAACGGATATGATCTCAATCTCGGCATCACCTATTCCTCCGCCGATGCCCATACCGTGCGAAAGGCAGACGGCTCGGCTCTTGGTGCCCGCCTGTTTGCGTTTGCCGACGTGAGCGAATATCTGATTTACGGCTCGGTCATGATCCGCTGCAATTATACGACCTATATGCAGGAGGTAGCGTCGGTTGCCGACGCATCCCCGATTCTCAATAGCTATGCGGCAATGCACGGAACGATTTCCTATACCGGCTTCGTTGCATCAGACACGAAAACAATCACCCAAACGCAGACAAGCAACACGGTAATTACAGGCACCTATACCCCTTACGAGATTACCGGGGTCACCAACAGCAATTCCATCCCCTCCACGATTCCCTATTCAGACAGCGACGGCTACACGGGAACACTGACCCCTTATCGAAGCGAGCAGTATAATACCGGAATCATCGCAACGGGTGCGAACACCTGGCAGCAGATCATTTACACCACGACCTATTTTGCCGGCACCGTGACGGCGACCTCCAACGTACGCTATACGTCGGTGGAGCGCTCGGGCGTTCTGCAGCTGGCGATGCATTCCTCGCTGCCGAGCGAGCAGACCTACGGTGAGCTTCGCGCGAACATCGGCGCAGGCTGGATGTGGAATATTCCCTCTATTGAGCTTGATGCCGACGATTCGATGTATGCCTATCTGCATCTGCCAAGCATGGGGACGCTCAAATTTTCGGAGGTCAACGTAGGCGGCCGATACGGATTTTACAATCATTCGGCGAGCGACGTTGAGCTGTACGCCGCAACAAATTTCACCTCACCACAGGGCATTACCTCTGCCTATCGCGCGCGTCTGACGGGCGGATATAACTACTACTTCTCGGCCGACGGCAGACTGCTGATGCATTGCGACCGATACGGGAATATGATCACCTACGGCTATACGTCGACGACCGCAGGGGGACTGCTTTCCTCGATCACCGATACGGCGGGACGGGTGGTTACGATTACCTACGCGCAGACAGCGAACGGCATGACGGTGACGGTCACCGCACCCGACAACACCGCATCCGTCCTTACGCTGACGACCCTGCCCTGGATGACGGCAGGCAACTACGCGCTGACCGCCGTTACCCATCCCGACAACACGCAGACCCTCTTCAGCTATACGGCGGGAACCGGATATTACCACAACACCTCCAAAACGCCGACGGCGGGCAGTGCCATACCCTACGCCCTGCTGACGGGGATTACCTCGCCGACGGGCGCCGTGCTTGCGTACAGCTACGCCCCCGTGACGGTCAATCGCAATTTCATCGGCGCGGAGAGCGTTTTCCGCGTGACCGAACGAAAATGGCTTGCGGGAACGACCGAGTATAAGAAGCAGACCTTCACCTACACGGGCGAATATACCAACTATCCGAATATCGGCACCTATCTTCCTATGACCTATGCGTATGCGGTGCAGGTGACCGAGAACAACGGGACCTATCGGCAGTATTCCTTCGGCAGCAGCCAACAACTGACGATGACAACGCTGTTCGGCTCGGACGGACTGCCTGTCGAATCGACAAATTACACGTATAATGACAACGGCTATCCAACCTCCGCCGCGCATACGTATTACCACGGAACAAACAGCATCACCTCGCTTGAGCGCTTCACCTACGACGCGCGCGGGAACGTGCTGACCCATCTTTCCCCCAAGGCGAACGGCAACGCCGCGCTGATGCAGTATCAGACCACCAACCCCGATGCCAACGATACGAACGCCTTCCGCTACGCAGGGCAGTATTTTGACGCCGAGACGGGAACGTATTATCTCCGTGCGAGGTACTATAGTCTGGGTATAGGTAGGTTCACGCAGCAGGACGGCTGGGGATATTCAAATATTGGTGACCCGCTACGGTTGAATCTATATACCTACTGTGGAGGAAATCCGATAAAATATATTGATCCTAGCGGACATTATTATATTGCAATTGGAGGGACATGATTTTGAAGGATCTTCAACCCCGTGTATCCTATAAGAAAGTTTTTCAACGTTTTTGCCTTCTGCTCATGCTGGGATATCTTTTGTTTGGAAAATCAATATACAGATGGTATTTGCATACGTTTCCCCCGCTGAGAGAGGAAATTGAAGCAGAGATCATGCAAATAGAATGGGAGAAAATTTGTGATTCCCCGGAATTGTTGGAGCGGGCAAAGTATACGCGCGTTTTGGCCATCGTACAAGAGGAGAAGTATGTTCTCTACAGCAAATATCAAGACTGGAAAAGCACGATCACCGTATATCCGCATGCCTCACTTGTTCCGATATCCCCCTCGACGGTCGTACTTGATGTTGAAACCTATGGGGGAAGAGGCCTGGGATTGCCATCCATTCGTGAGTATACAGTTATGTATGCATACGACAATCTTTATATCGAAATTACAGTCCCAACCGCACAGCAGGCGCTCCATGAAATACGGTTAATTGCCGATTGCGTGAACCGAACGCGTGAAAAATAACAATAACAAAGGCGGGATATCGTTGTTATGACAAATTGCTCGTGCAAAAAAAGTCCAACTGCGAAAAAACGGATTCTCCGTTTAATTTCTTTTTTTGCGGGAATATTTTTCCTTCTTCTGTTTACGGTCATCTGCGTTCTGTTTTTCATCAACACCCGCATTGATAATATGTATATTCTGTACGGAATGGTTTCGGTTCATGAGACGGTGCAATTCATCACCGATGGCTATATCTCCACTGAGCCTTATCTCTCGTATATTTTCAATCAAGACCAGAATGCGATGAAAACCGATCTTGCGGGGGGATGGACTCTTGAAGCATGGTATGGCAATGAAAAGAAAACACTCGAAAATTTTCTGCCGGCCTACGGCTCCGGCCCCGTTGAGGACAAGGAAACGTATCGAAAAATCATTTCGGTTCTGCGCAGTGCAGAATATGAACCGTGCGAAATTGAGGCAGACGATTATGAGTTCATCGATATTCTGTTCAGAACGGCAAAGGATGTTGAAATGGATCGGGTAGTTTTGGCATACCGATATGCAGATCGCTGTTTGTATGCTTTTTGGGGAGAAAAAGGCTTTCGTGTTCGGGCAGACAAAGAATTTCAATCGTTTTGGCAGGAATATTTGGCAATTGATAAGAGCTATTATCCTAAAACCTACCATGACGATGGACCACAAATCTTTTGGGCGGACAGTTATTTCAAAATTCCGTTTACCGAGGATGACAAGGGAATTATTTTGTCCGATTTCGTAATGTGCGAACCATATAATGAAAAGATGAATGCCGCCGTAGCAATGGAACGCGCCCTAGAAGAAGTCAAGAGAAAAATCCCAATTTTCTGGCCAAGGGACTTCTTTCCTCTCTACGAACATGCAATGTATGAATATTATTCTTCTCTCCACACAGATGAAGACTGGGTTGTTTATGACCCATACACAGAACTATGGCAAGTCAGCGTAAAAGTGTGTTATCCTCGTTATTACAAAAGCAGGAGGGACATTGGTCGTGGTATTGTGTATGTTACTATGGATTCTTGTGGCTTGACAACCCGTATCTATGACCGGCATAATGTCATTGGATTCTCGCGCTTATGGGGTGTTTTTTCCCATAGACAATACAAGCCCTTGGTTTTTGATATTCGTTATGAGATGCCTGCGAAAAACCGCTGATTGATAAAAGGCAAAACAAATACTCTGTGAAGAAGAAATGCGATGAGTATACTCCTCTAAAGTTTGTCTAAGCACATCTATCGCGCAAAAGGGCAGAATATCATGATCATTCTGCCTTTTTGCGCCACACCGCTCAGCAGCCGCACCTATACCTATTACCCCACGGGCGCGCTCAAATCGGTCACCGAGGACGGCACTACCCTCACCTATACCTATGACGAACGGGGCAATATGCTCCGCGAGAGCGATGGTACGATCTTCAAAAACTACGTCTATAACAACGCAAATCTGCGTTCGTATTATCAGCTGGTCGTAGGCAGCACCGTCTGCGGCGCTGAGTCGTACAGCTATAATATCCTCTGGCAGCTCCAGCAGGTCATGTTTGCCGGCGGCCTGGCCTATTATACCTACGACGCAAACGGCAACCGCATCGGTGAGGAGATTATCCCGTCTGGTGTCGATATCCGTACCCATGGGCAGTTCTATACCTTCGATGCCGCCAACCGCGTCACATCGGTGCGAACCGATCGCTACGATCAGACCAATACCCTCATTGAGCAGTACGCCGAGCATCTGATCTATAACCTCGACGGTACGCTCGCGCAGGAGATCGACCGCAACCTCGGCACAACCGTCTATACCTACGACGGCGCGGGACGGCTCACGGGTGAGAGCAAGGGAACGAACTCCACCACCTACGCCTACGACGCCGCCAATAACCGCACGTCGATGACCGAGAACGGCGTTACCACAAGCTATACCTACGACGCCAATAACCGCCTGCTCACCGAAACCGAGGGGAACAGCACAAAAACCTATACCTACGACGCAAACGGCAATACCCTCACCGCCGGCGGCGCAACCTATACCTATAATGCCCGCGGCCAGCAGACGGGGTACAGCACCACGACCGTCAGCGCCGGATATACCTACTACCCGACAGGACTGCGCAAATCCAAAACCGTCGGTCTGACCACCACCCACTTCGTCTGGGACGGCCAGAACATGATCTACGAATACACCGGAACCAACGCAACCGGCGGCAACATCTACCTCTACGGCCTCACCCTCCTCTCAAAGAATCTCACCACCTACTATCTTTACAACTACCACGGCGATGTGGTACAATTGCAGACAGAGCTGGGAGAGATTATCCGCACATACGACTACGATGCCTTTGGTGAGGAAACCAACCCCGATGCGACGGACACGAACGCATTCCGCTACGCAGGGCAATATTTCGACCAAGAGACGGGGACGTACTATCTGCGTGCGAGGTACTACAACCCGGGTATAGGTAGGTTCACGCAACAGGACGGATGGGGATTCTCGAATATTGGTGATTCGCTACGGTTAAATCTGTATACATACTGCGGAGGAAACCCAATAAAGTATATTGATCTAAGCGGACACTATTATATTGTGAAGGGAAATGGTGGATATAGTATTCGCCCTTCTGTTGAAATTTGGGATGAGGCCAAAAGCTGGTTAGACACGCTTGACTATAATGGCAAGTATGTTACACAGAAAATAGAAACATATTTTAATATCGTAGGAGGTACGTCACACACAACCGGATACGATGATCCGATGGGGGCTTTGCTTGAGTTGTTCGATAACGAAATACAAGGGCAAGCTATAGAATTCTTTGCCAAGCATTTTCCTGCAATAGGCCCTATTTCAACAACTTATCAAGTGGTAAAAACTTCCATTGACTATATTGATAAACGAGTCGAATTATATGATATTGCTCACTACGACAATGTTATGCTTTCGTTGATGGAACAAAGTAATGTTTCGACATGGAGTTCCAAACTGTGTTTCTTAGAGGATAAAATAAGTACAACAACAAAATTTATACAAACAAATGATTGGTATTTTTTGCCTACAGTAATAGGATATTCGTGGTTCGATATTCACTCTTCTATAGCCAATGCTTCCGATAAAAAACGCGAAAAGGTAAAGAATAAATATAAAACACTTGCATTTAGATATTATGAAAATACCTTTGTCAATAACTTGAATTTCAATTATAGAAATGACTACAGATTGTTCTATCTTGGAATTGAGGCTTGGAAATTTATCGATGGTGTTTGTCTAAGTTATCGAAACGAACTCTGGGGGTAAGTGAAATGAATAGAAACAGAAAAGCTGTCGTTTTTCGCTTGCGTAATATTCTTCTCATGGTTTTTCTCATTCTTCTGCAACTAAAATCCCCGATTTACAAATGGTACATGACACATCATCCGCCACTGCAAACAGAGATTGAAGAGGCATTTCGCGAGTTGGCATTCGAACAGATTGAAAGTAAAATAAAGAACTTTGAAGATGCCGGGGGATGGTATATTGATGATTTTGCCAATCTGTGGGGAAAGAATACATCGGCATTAGAGCCTCCATGGCCACTAAAAAATCCTTCTTTTTTTGAAGACGCTATCCTTGAGCCGAAAAAAGCATCGAGCTTGTCAAAGTTGGAAGGTAATACCCATGTTAATATTTAT
>JAZODX010000191.1:0-7611 GCA_045597265.1 Eubacteriales bacterium
TCTGCTTGTTGAGGTCGTACATGGTGATGTCGGGATTATCCTTGAAGATCATACAGGTGACAACCTTGTCGCCGACGGCGAGGGGCTTGCCTGCACTGTCAACCTTCACGTTCTTACCCATCTTCACGATCTCACCGGTGCCCTCGTGGCCGAGAACGACGGGGATCAGGGAGAAGGGGTCGCGCTTGAATTCGTGCGCGTCGGTACCGCATACGCCGCAGCCCTCAACCTTGACCAGAACGTCATCGTCGCCGAGCTCGGGAATGGGGTACTCCTTGATATCAAAATGGGACAGCTTGGTCAGCATTGCGACCTTGCCGGTTGCGGGGATCGGTCCGGCCGCACGGGCAGGCTTCTCACCGCCGTTCGAGAGGCCCTCGAGAACCTGTCGAACAATTTTTTCGATGTCAGTAGACTTGATATCCATCTCTGTCTATCCTTTCGTTGGGAATAAGTTACATCCGGGTTTCAAAATACCGTCTGCCGTACGCCGAGAGCGCAGTATCCTGCTCCTCACTGCCGCCGCTGACGCCGAGACCGCCGATGACCGCCCCGCCTTCTTCGCACAGCGGGTCGCCGCCGCCGAAAATCACGATTTTACCTCCGTTGGTAAACTGAATTCCGTACAGCGAGCCGCCGGGGGCGGCAAGCGGCTTGAGCGCAATCGTGGGCATTTTCAGCGCCACGACCGTAAAGGCCTTGTTAACGGCAACGTCGTAGCTGGCAATATACGCGTCGTCCATACATTTCACAAGGGTCGGATGACCACCCGCGTCGGAGATGCAGACGACCGCCTTCACACCGATCCGCGCGGCCTCGGCCAGAACGGCGTCAGCCAACTCCTCTGCCAGAGCAAGCGTCATCTTCCGCTTGTCGGCTTTCATCGACGCGATGGTATTTCGGACGATTTCTCTGATCTCGTGTTCCTGCATAAGCGAAATTTGACTTATTTGCCGAGCTGCTCAAGAACCAGCTTGGTGATGAGCGCAACGGTGTCTGCATCCGACTTGCTGCCGCACTTACCGCCACAGCCATGGCAGCTGGGCTTGCCTGCCTTTGCGTTGGGGCAGACATCTGCGGGATGCTTACCCTTCAGACCGAACTGGCGGCGGATCTCATACAGACGCTCAACCTGAGCATCGCTGAGCTGCTTCGGACCGCCAAGCATCTTGGACTGATACAGCAGCTGTGCGTAGAACTCAACCGACTCCATCTTGTGGTATGCGTTGAGCAGAGAGTCGGAGAAGGAGAGTGCACCGTGGTTAGCCAGCAGAACTGCATCGTAGTACTGCAGGTACTTGGAAACGGCGTCCGGAATCTCCTCGGTGGAGGGGGTACCGTACTCAGCGATCGGCACACAGCCCAGCGCGATAACTGCCTCGGGCATGATGGGCTCGGTCAGCGGAATGCCGGCGATAGCAAAGGAGGTTGCATAGAGGGGGTGTGCGTGAACGACAGCCTTAACGTCGGGACGCTCACGGTAGACGCGCATATGCATCTTGATCTCGGAGGAGGGCTTGAAGCCGGGGTTTGCCTGAATCACCTTACCCTGTGCGTCAACCTTGCAGATGAACTCGGGGGTCATGAAGCCCTTGGAAACACCGGTGGGGGTGCAGAGGAATTCATTCTCGCCGATCTTAACCGAGATGTTGCCGTCGTTGGAAGCAACCATGCCCTTGTCGTAAATGCGCTTACCGATCTCACAAATTTGCTTTTTGATTTCGTACTCGTTTACCATTTTCGTAGTCTCCTTATGTAATAATTTTTTATTTACGTATATCAGCTCTGCTTGCGCAGATAAGCCTTCAGTTCTGCTACGCCCTCTCCCGTATGGGAGTTGATATGGAAAACCGTCTTGCAGCCTGAGAGCCTGAGCCAGTTTTCCGCACGGTCGGGCGGTGCGTAGTCGATCTTGGTCACGATGCCGATTACGTCGCGGTTAATCATGGACGCAACGTTCGGCGGGAAGAGCGAATAATCGTCGTTCGCCGCGATCAGCATGGCCACGACCTCCGCCTCATAGGAATAGATGGCAAGTGCCGCACCCAGGCCGTGCACCTCCGCATATTCCCCGGGGGAGTCGAGCAGCCAATCGTCCCAGATCATGTGCTGCGTTTTTTTATAGCGGATTTCCTCTCCCCGCAGAGCCTGGGTCAAGGTCGTCTTTCCGACACCGTGACGGCCGACGAGAAGGGTTTTTTTCATCAGGTTTTGGTTATCCTGCATACCGTAAACCCAAGCGTTTCCGCCGCATATTCGGTCACCGCCTTCAGCGACGCCTCAACCTCCGAGTAGGTTCCCGTGAGGATCACCGTCCCGCTGAAGCGGTCGACGAAGCCAAGCTGTGCGCCCGACGCCTTGATGGCGATGTCACCTGCGATAATGGCCGTCTCAGCAGGGCTGAGCGTCAGGATGCCAATGGCCGATTTCGCGTATTCAACGGTGGGATCAAGCCCCAGCTTCCGATAGAGGATCTCGTCCGGGCTGGCAATGATATGCGCCAGGGTAATCTGCTTACCCGGAACAAGCTCTTGAATAATGCGCTGTTTTTCGCTGTATTCCTGCAAATGATCTCCTCCTTTATCCGCCGATCTGACCGCGCAGACCGACGGCGTTTACCACGTCGAGAAGACGCTGCATCTTCTCTTTCGCGGGGACCTCGATATGCGCCATGGTGTATTCCCGTCCGAGCCCGGCGTACTTGTCGGAGCCGATGCGGTGATAGGGAAGCAGATGCATCTCCTCCACCGTACCGAGCGAGCGCGCAAATTCAGCGATCGCACGAATCTCCTCCTCCGTATCGTTGAAAGTCGGGATGACGGGGGTGCGCACGATGAGCCGCTTGGCCTCGCGGGCAATCATACGCGCATTGTTCAGAATCAGCTCGTTGTCCCGCGTCGTGAAGGCCTGGTGCTTTGCCCGATCGGTATGCTTGATGTCCATCAGCACCGTATCGGTATACGCCAGAAGCCGACGCACGGTCTCGGGCTTGGCATAGCCCGTGGTTTCAATGGCAGTGGTGATTCCGGCCTCCTTGGCCGCACGGAGCAGTGCGGTTGAGAATTCGGGCTGTGCAAGACATTCTCCGCCCGACAGGGTCAAACCGCCCGCGCCCGAGCGCATATAATACACACGGTCGCGTTTGATCTCCTCGAGCACCTCGCCAACCGTCACGTCGCGGCCGACCGGCTTGCGGACACCGCCCGTAACGATCGTCTCGTGCTCCCACGCCTGCGACTCGGGATTACAACACCATCTGCACCGCAGGGGACAGCCCTTGAGGAAAACGATGGTGCGGACGCCGGGTCCGTCATGGATGGAGAAGCGCTGAATGTTGAATATCCTGCCCTTGGTTTCAAGCAGGCTGTTTTCCATGTCTCATCCCTCCCGTATCAGAAGCCCTGCTGCTCGGTTCTGTTGATGATATCTTCCTGTAAACTGCGGGAGAGGGTGGTAAAGAGAGCCGAATATCCGGCGACTCTGACCACCAGAGACTTGTATTTCTCGGGATGCTTCTGGGCGTCGCGGAGGGTCTCTCGGCTGACGACGTTGAACTGCATGTGGCTTCCCTTCTGATCGAAGTAGCCGCGCACCAGTGCGACGAAGCTTTCAAGACCGCTTCTGCCCTCAAGCGCCGAGGGATGGAATTTCATGTTGAAGAGGGTGCCGTTGGAGGCGATGTAATGGTCAAGGCGGGAAACCGAGTTGGCCGCCGCCGTCGGGCCGTTGACGTCGCGTCCCGCAGCCGGGGAAACGCCGTCTGCAATCGGGGTGAAGGCGAGTCTGCCGTCTGGCGTTGCCCCCGTCTGTGCGCCGAGCGGAACGTTGGCCGAAACGGGGTAAAGACCTGCCTGGAAGATACCGCCGCGCGGATTTCTGTACTGCTCAAGCGGGCGGGTGTAGGTATAGGCCATCTCGCGGGCGAAAGCGTCGATCTCATCGTCGTCGTTACCGAACTTGACGAGCTCCGCAATATCGGCCAGGAGAGCCGCATATTTTTGCTTATCGGCATCCGAGCACTTGTTCTCACGGACAGTCAGATAAATCGCCTTGATATCCTCGGGCGTAATCTCTTTTCCGGCCGCCGCGATCGACTCGGCAACCCTTTGGGTCAGTTTAGCCGCCATCGCCGAATCCATGTCGACGCCGTAGTTGTTCTCCAGCGCCTCACGGAAGAAGGCGAGCGTGTATTTCTTATCTTCAAAGACGAGCTTTTTGACGGCGTAAATACCGTCGGTGATGTTGGCAATACCAAAGCCCTGCGGACCGGTGAAGTTATAGACCGCACCGCCCTCCTGCAGGCTCTTGCCGCGCTTGATGCAGTCGTCCACCATGGAGGACTGGAAGGGCAGCGGACAGCGCTCGGCGTGTGCAACGTCAATGGCGTTGTCGGCATTAACCAGCAGTGCGATGAAATACTCCATCTGCGTGCGGTAGGCCGCCTCAAATTCCTCGTAGGTTTTCATGGCGGCAACGTCGCCCGTGCGCGGGCCGATCTGCACGCCCTTGTCCATACCGTTTGAGAAGACGAGCTCGAGCGGACGGCACATATTGAAGAACGCAGCGTCGTGCCAACCGTCGGTCTTGGCCGCCTTCTGCGGCTCAACGCAGCCGATGATGTTGTAGTCGCGTGCATCCTCAAGGGTCAGGCCTCTGCTCTGAAGCGCGGGAATGATCACCTCGTCGTTGTAGTAGGCGGGGAAGCCGATACCGGTACGGGTCAGCTCGGCGGCACGGATGAGGAACTCATGCGGCGTACCGTTCCAGACGCGGACCGAGAAGGAAGGCTGGGGCAGGAAAACGTGCTCGGTTGCGGTGATCGACATAAACGAAAGATCGTTGGTCGCGTCCCGCCCGTATTTATCCTGGCCACCCGCAATCAGGTTCTGGAAGAGGCTGTAGCCGGCGAAGCCCTCGGCCGAGGCCGCGTCTCTGACCTTGTTGAGGTCGTTGAGCTTGACCCAGATACAGTCCATCAGCTCCTGCGCTTCCTCGCGGGTGATCAATCCCCGATCGAGGTCGGCTTTATAATAAGGATACATATACTGGTCAAAGCGTCCGGGCGAGATGGAATGTCCGCTCGACTCAATCTGCAGCAGCATCTGGATAAACCAGAAGGACTGGCAGGCCTCGCGGAAGCTCTTCGCGCCGTAGCGCGGCACCTCGCGGCAAACGTCGGCGATCTGCTCAAGCTCACGTCTGCGTCTGACGTCGCCCTCGGTTTTCGCCATGTTGGCGGCAAGCTCGGCATAGCGGCCCGCATAGCGGATAGCCGCCTCCGCACTCATGATGACTGCGTCAAGGAAGTGACTGCGGCGGGCAAAATCGGCGTCGCCCACCGAAAGGCTTGCACGTGCCTGACGCGCTTCCTCGATCAGCCCGGTATAACCGATGGCCAGAATCTTCGGATAGTCGACCGTGACGTGGCCGATACCGTTATAGAAATAGTTGCCGGGGGTGAACATACCGTGGTCAATGGCCGTCTTTGCTTCCTCGGACATATACGCGGTGGCAAGCTCACTCGTGGTCTTTCCCTTCCAGTACTTATACACTTCGGAAAGGGTCTGCTTGGTTTCCTCCGAGATGTAGAACGGATCTGCCGTTCTGTGCTCTACCGTATCAAACTCGGCCTCCAGCCAATCAAAGGAATATTCCGGAAAAACCTGACAGCCGCGCGGCATCTTGGTTGCCGAGCCGACGATCAGCTCATGATCACGGATGGTGATCGGAATATTCTCCAGAATATGACGGAACGCCTTTGCGCGCCGCGTGATGATCGGCTCGCCCTCGGTTTCCCGATAAGATTCGGTAAGAAGGACGGCTCTGTCCGCTTCAATCTGCGGCATTTTTTCATACAGCGCATCAACAAGCAGGTCGATTCTCGGAGATTTTGCAATAGGTTCTGCGTAGAACTTCATACGAATCATCCTTTTCTTGCAGCATTTTTACAAACGAAACACGGGTGTATACGAAGCGCACTGCGGGAGGGGGATCGATCATACCCGAATCGCGCTTTTTTCCTGTATACAGAATAGCATATTGTTGCGTTCTTGTCAAGCATTTTTCTTTATTTTTCTGTTTTTCTTTGTTTTTGTGTGGTTTTTATGTTGTTTTATGGCAAAAACCACAGATTTTCTCCCGCTTTATGTTTTTCGGTGTTTTCTTTGTCCGAAAAGCAAAAAACAATGCCGAAGGGCACCGTTTTCGGGAACCCCGGAGCCGTTCTGCATATCGACGCTTTTTGCGATTTGTTTGCAAATTTTTCACCCGAACACCTTGCTTTCGGGGAATATATCGTTTATAATATAAAGTAGGTTATTATGCAATCCGCTCAATGGTGTGATGGAAAGGAGAACCTTAATGTCTGCCGCACAGAAAGTAACCGTTGTTCTTCCCTCGCTCAATCCCGATGAAAAGCTCAGGCGCGTCGTCGCAGGCCTGACCCGGGAGGGCTTTGATGATATCATCATCGTCAATGACGGAAGCGATGAGGCTCACCTGCCGAACTTCCCTTTCCCCGACGAATTTCCCAATATAGAAATCCTCACCCACGAGGTGAATCGCGGCAAGGGTGCCGCACTCAAAACGGCTTTCACGCATTTTCTCGCCACCCGCAAGAACCGCGTCGGCGTCGTTACCGTGGACGGCGACGATCAGCATCACCCCGCCGACGTTCTCTCCTGCGCCGAAGTACTCTGTGCCATACCGAACAATCTGATTCTCGGCGTCCGCGATTTCAGTCTCCCCGACGTTCCCGCCCGTTCGCGCAAGGGAAACCGCATTACCTCCTTCGTTTTCCGCGCCTTCTGCGGCATTAATATCTCGGATACGCAGACCGGTCTGCGTGCACTGCCCACCGTTCATCTTCCCCGTATGCTTGAGGTCGAGGGCGACCGCTTTGCGTATGAGACCAATATGCTGCTCGAGCTCAAGCGTGCACATATCAAATGGACCGAGGTACCCATCCGCACCGTATACATTGAGGAAAATCAAACCTCGCATTTTCGTCCGATCGTCGATTCGTGGAGGATCTATCGCTTGATTTTCAAGTTTATTCTCTCCTCCTGCGCGGGCTCGATCGTTGACATCGGCGTTTTCTACCTGCTTGCCCTGCTCTTCGGCATAGCCACCACGAACCTTTCCATTTATATTTATACTGCCGTCGCGCGGCTTATTTCTTCGCTGACCAACTTTGCGCTCAACCGAAGCCTCGTCTTCCGCAGCAAAGCAGGAATCGGCGGCACGCTCTTTCGCTATTACGCCCTTGCCATCCCGCAGCTCCTTATCTCTGCATTCCTCGTTGAGCAATTGACCTGGAGCGGCAATATGGGCGCATTCCTCACCACCGCCGTCAAGGCCGTGGTCGATATTTGTCTGTTCTTCATCAGCTTTCGCATTCAGCGGGATTGGGTATTCCGTCGGCGCGAGAAAGGAAAATCATAATTTATGGAAAATAATACACAGCACGGTAACGGACAGGGCCGTCCTCCGGTTCGCCGCCCCACCCGTGTTCCGCCCCGCTTTCCCACGGCCGAACCGAGCGCCGAGGTAAAGTCCGCCGAGACGGTATCCTCCCACCCCTCCGTGTCTACCGAAATACCGACCCCTAAG
>JAZODX010000192.1:0-28993 GCA_045597265.1 Eubacteriales bacterium
CATCTGCAACGGCGGGAATAGCATCGGGGTTCACTCGCTGAGCCAGAACGGCGGCAAGATAGCGTTCATCAAGCGCGGTACCGACGATGGTGATTCGCTCGTGGCGACCAATCTCGGCATAAGGCAGGCGCTTGACGCCGCTGAAGATATCGACGCGCGCAATCTCCTCCGCGACAACGTCGGCATATTCGGGCGCCAGCTGAGCACCGTCCTCCCAATACGCCTTATAGCCGTTGTACTCCTTCGGATTATGCGATGCAGTGATATTGATACCGGCAACACAATGCAGCTCCCGTACGGCAAAGGAAAGCTCAGGGGTCGGGCGAATATCGTCAAACAGGTAAGTACGAATGCCGTTTGCGGCAAGCACGCATGCGGCTGTCTCAGCAAACAGACGGGAGTTGATCCGGCTGTCGTATGCAATCACAACGCCGTCCTCCTCACGTCCTTCGCGAAGCACGAGTGCGGCAATCCCCTGCGTCGCGTGAGCTACGGTATGGACGTTCATGCATCCGAGCCCTGTTTTCATGGTCGCACGAAGGCCTGCCGTGCCAAACGTCATCGGGGCAGAAAAGCGAATGCGGATTTCATTGTCATCGGCAGAAATTGCAGCAAGCTCAGCGCGCTCCTCATCGGTCAGCACATCGGAATTCAGCCATCTTCTGTACTCGGTCAAATAAGTATTGTTCATTCGTTTTTCTCCTTCAATTTGATTTGGTATTCAATTTGCTTCGGCGATCTGCTTCAGTGCACAGGCAAGCTGGTCGGGACAGGAGGAAGCCTTGAGACCGCACCGGATGCCCGAAAGGCGGCGAATGGCTTCATTCACTTCCATGCCTTCAACCAGACGGGCAACGCCCTGCGTATTACCCGAGCAGCCGCCGGTAAATTCGACGCGGGATACAACACCGTCTTCGACTTCAATTTCAATCATACGGGAGCAAACGCCCCGGGGGGTATAGGTGTACTTCATAACAGTATATTCTCCTTTTTCTATAGATATTCGAATTATTCGGAAATATGTGTATACAGGCCAATGGGATTATATTGCGGTGCGGCAAGCGAAAGATAAAGCATGAACGGAACAAGGGCGGTCTCCTCCGCGCGGGCGTATACCGCATGATAGGCAAAGCGGTCCTCCGAATAGGCAAGCGGGATAGAATCGATTCGCCGAAGCGAAAGCCCGCAAAGTGCAGCCGCATCAAGCAACAAGCCGATCGAATTTTCCGTGCTCCGCGTCAGGCTGAATTCGAAAAATCGCTCTCCCGACTCAGCAGGGGAGGTCATGCTTTTTTTGAGTAAAGCAAAGCGGGATACGGTTCCGTCCTGCTGATCCAAATCACACGTGCATGCAATCTTCAGCTCGTATCGGTCGATGAGGCGATAGAAGCCAAGCAGTTTACCGTCAAGCGTATGCTCAATCGGCAGAATACACGCCTCACAGCTACCCGTTGAAACCGCTTCGCAGGCTGAACCGTAGCTGTCGTGATAGGCCGAACGTGCGCGGGGCATCGCGGCAGAAAAAACACGGTAGGCGCGGTCGGTAAAGGCGTTGCGCAGATAAGCGATCAGTCCTTGGGCACCTCTCGGTAAGGGATCGTCGTGCGGAACCAGCGCAGTGAAGGAAAGTGTGGGCATTTCGGCACAAACGAGCCGACAAAGCTCGATTTGCTCGATCGCCGACAGATGCGCAAAAACCGTGTTGAGAAAGGTTTCGTTTTCCTTCAGCGCATCATAGGGGACGGCGTGTATCCGCCCGGTGCTCAGCCGTTCAAGCAAAAGCTCCACGCCGGGGCGGTCTGCGGTAACGGTATGCGCCAGCTCTCGTAAATGCGCACGCCCTGCTTCAAGCCCTGCGGAAAAATCAAGCTCCAACCGCCGAAGATTATCCTGCGATATCTTCAGCATCTCGGAAAGAGAGCGGCCGTTCACAGCTGTTCAAGCAGAGTGAAGCTATCATCAAGGAAGTCCTGCAGCTCATCGGCACGGAGCTGGCGCTGAGCAAGAAGGGCGAGCATATAAATCTGCTTCGCCATCTGCCGTGCCGCTTCTGCCTTGCTCTCCTCGGCAGCAATGGCAGACAGCTTGGCCGTCAGCGAGGACGCCGCATTGACCACCAGCGTCATTTCCTGCGGGAATACACCTTCCTCGCCTCCGCTCGCCATAGCGTACAGACGCATCATCTCCTCCATACGCCGTGACGCCTCGGAAATATTGAGCATTGCGGGCAAGCGCTTATCCTTGAGATTTTCAAATTTCACCTGCAGATTTTCATGTCCGCTTACCTCGCGGAAGAGTGCCTCAAGACGGGGGTCTGCCTCCGCTTCTCCCTCCGCACGAAGCGCTTCGGCAACGTCGGCGTCGATACGGACGAATTTGACTCCGCTCATATTCTGTTCAAGCGTATGAATGAACTGAACGTCGATCATGCGGTCAAAAAGGGCGACCTTAATACCCTGCGCATCAAAAAGCGAAATATACTGTGCCTGCGCCGTTTTATCGGCGGCATAGTAAATCACGTTCTCATGCTTCTCCTTGCAGTCGGCAAGATAGTCGTCGACGGTGAGATAACTGCCGTCGGTCAGGCGAAGCAGAAGAGCCGATTTAACGCGGTCATAGAACTTACGGTCACGCATACAGGCGTATTCGATAAAGGTGCGGATATCATCCCAGAGCGACTCGTAGGTTTCGCGCTCGGTATTATAGAGCGAATTGAGCTTGTCGGCAACCTTCTTGACGATATGCGCCGAAACCTTTGCCACATATGCGTTCGACTGCAGATAACTGCGGGAAACGTTCAGCGGAAGCTCGGGGCAATCAAGCACGCCCTTGAGCATCAGCAGATACTCGGGGATTACTTCCTTGATGTTGTCGGCAACGAAGACCTGGTTGTAGTAAAGCTTGACTTCTCCCTCAAGCGAATCATATTCGTGATTGATTCGGGGAAAATAGAGGATCCCCTTGAAGTTGAGCGGATAGTCTGCGTTGATGTGGATATAGAACAGCGGGTCGCGGAAATCACCGAATACCTTATGATAGAAGGCGTTATATTCCTCGGGCGTACAAGCCGACGGCGCCTTCTGCCAGAGCGGCTGAATATCGTTTACCGGAGTCGGTACGTGTTCATGCGCACAGGCATCACATTCACATCCCTCCTCATGCGCACTCTCCCCGTCTGCCTCCTCATCCACGTCGGTAAAGTAAATTTCGACCGGCATAAAGGCACAGTATTTCGCAAGCATCGAGCGGATTTTTTGCGCAGAAAGATATTCCTCCTCTCCCTCCGCGATATGCAGCGTAACGGTGGTACCGCGTGCCGTCTCATCGGAGGGGAAGATTTCATATTCGCCCGAAGCGTCGCAGAGCCAGCGGACGGCGGGTGCGTCGGTGTACGAGCGCGTAACGATTTCCACCTCGGAGCTGACCATAAATGCGGAATAGAAGCCAAGGCCGAAATGTCCGATAATACCGTTTTTGCCCGTCTCTCCCTCACCCTCGTACTTCTGAATAAAGTCGAGCGCACCGGAGAGTGCGATCTGACAGATATACCGACGCAGTTCATCCTCGGTCATGCCGATTCCGTTATCGGCAATGGCGAGCGTTTTTGCATTTCTGTCCAGTGTAACCGTAATACGGAAGGTATCCCCGATATCACTGACCTCGCCTAATGACTCGAGACGGCGGAGCTTGGTTACGGCGTCGGTTGCGTTGGAAACCAATTCGCGCAGGAAAATATCCTTTTCCGAATAAAGCCATTTTTTGATAATGGGGAAAATATGCTCGGTATCAACCGAGATACCTCCCCTGTTCTGATTCGTCGTGTCCATAACAATAACCTCCGGGATAATTTATTTTTTGTGCTTTATTGCCTTCTTGATCACCGCTACGCCTTGCAGAATAATTTTTTTGCCGGCAGCAATTCCGCGGAGCAGGAAAGCGCTTATCACATTTAACAGCCGTGCCGTTATTCCGTTCTCGTTTTTCTCAGCCGGAATATCGTCGGGATCGGAATAATAGGCTGAGGTCTCAACCGGCAGTTGACGTGCCGCAAGGCGAGCCTCGATATATTTTTTGAGTAATGCACAGATAACGGCAAAAAACGGAACGCCGAAAAACATTCCTGCAACGCCGAAATAACCGCCCATAACGGTGATGGAAATCACAACGCCGAGCGAGCTCAGACCCGTGCTGTCTCCGAGAATCTTCGGGCCGATCACGTTACCGTCAAGCTGCTGAATACACAGGATGAGGAAGGCGAGCAAAATCGTCTTGGAGGGCTCGGCGATAAAAACGATAAAAACACTCGGGATCGCACCGATGAAGGGACCAAAGAAGGGGATGACGTTGGTGACGCCGACGACAACCGCAAGCAGCGGATAATACGGCATTTTGAAAATTGCGAATACGAAGAAGGAAAGAATACCGATAATCAGAGAATCGAGGAGCTTGCCGACGATAAAGCCGCCGAAGGTGCGGTCGGTATATACGGCAAGATCGTGCAGGCTCACCACCCGCTCTGCCGAAAAGAAGGCGGAGGCAATTTTTTTGGTGCGAGCCGCGATTTTTTCCTTTGCCAGGAGCAGATAAATGGAAATAATCACCGCAAGCAGCATATCCATCGCACCGTTGACAAAGCTGACGCCGTAGGTCAGGATATTGTTGGTCAGCCCCGTAAGGAAATCCCCTGATTCGGTAATCAGCTCCTTGACCTTGGCCGATATCTCGGCCGGGTCAATGAAATCGGCGAGCGTCTGATATTCGTCACTGAACAGCGGGAAGTCACGGATAAACTGATCGGCAAATTTAATGGCCGAATTGATGTAGGACTGGAAACGGGCAACCAGATCGTTATAGCTGTTGATAATCTGCGGAACAACAAGCAGGAGAAAAATAACGATCACGAGCAGAATAATCAGGTAGGTTGCGGTCAGGGCAAGGCCGCGACGAAGCTTTTTTCGGCGTTTTTTCCGCTCGACAAATGCAAATGCGCGATTTTCCATCAACCGGAAAAGAGGGTTGATAAGATAGGCCAGAATTACACCGATAAAAATCGGATTCAAGACGTCGAGAACATGATCAATCCCCTTCCAAAGGCCGTCGAGATTGATCCCCACGACAAGAATAATCATTGCAATGGCAATGACGATGCAGGAATAAATTGCAATCGTCGTATATTTTCTGTTCCAATCGATCTTGAACATGAAAAATCCTCCGTCAACCGTGATTCGATTCATCTATATTATTATACCCTTTTTTGCTCATGCCGTCAAGTGGCGCTGCGGATTTCTGCGTTTTTTTACAGATTCGGAAATACACGGACATATTTTTTATCCGCGAAATTGCATTTTAGCAGCATCGAAGTCGACAAATCAAAGAAAATTCGAGGGAAAATGAAAAATCTGTCGAATAACATTGCAAAATTCTCCGTTTTGTGGTATAGTTAATGATAACAGATAATAAGGAGAGACTGCCGTACCGCGGCGGTCAAACAGAACGCTATGCAATATTTCTTTGATCTTGACCGTGTCATCGACGCCGCACTCACCGAAGATATCGGCACCGGTGATATTACCACGCTGACCACCATTCCCGCCGACCGCACCGCCCACGGCCGCTATATTGCCAAGGAAGACGGAATCCTCTGCGGCATTGAAATTGCTGAGGTCGTTTATCACCGCATCGACCCTTCGATCAGAATGACCTATCATTTCCGTGATGGGGACCGCATCAAAAAGGGGGACGTCATTGCAGAGGTTGACGGCAACGCGGTTGCCCTTCTGACGGGTGAGCGCGTCGGGCTGAATCTCATGCAGCGTCTCTCGGGTGTTGCTACGCGTACGGCCGAAGCCGTCCGCACGATTGAGGGAACGGGTGCATCCATCTGCGACACAAGAAAAACAACGCCCGGGCTCCGCGTGCTCGAAAAATATGCCGTCAGAGTCGGCGGCGGAAGCAACCATCGCTTCAATCTGGCTGACGGCGTGCTGATCAAGGATAATCACATCGTTGCGGCAGGATCAATCACCAACGCGGTTCACGCCGCCAAAAAGGGTGCACCGCACACCATGAAGATTGAGGTTGAAGTGGAAACGCTTGACCAGCTTCGTGAAGCGCTGGATGCCGGGGCAGATATCATCATGCTCGACAACATGAACGAGGCCATGATGAAGGAAGCCGTTTCCATCGTGGACGGCCGCGCTCTGACCGAGGCCTCCGGAAATATGGGCGACCGTGATCTGCGCGCCGTTGCCGAATGCGGCGTTGATCTGATCAGCATCGGTGCACTGACACACTCGGTTCGTGCACTTGATATCAGTTTGAAATTCCAGCTTCTCTGAGGTTAATCGGGGGGTAAAACCATGAAACGCTATTTGTTTGACTACGATATTCAATCTCTTCCCCATCTTTATTATGACGTTCTGATCGTCGGCAGCGGAATTGCAGGGCTTTACGCCGGTCTGCATCTTGATCCTGCGCTGAAATGCGCCATCATCACCAAGGTGCATATTCAAAACGGCAATTCCTGGCTTGCACAGGGCGGAATCGCCGCCGTCGTTTCCAACGACGACACCTTTGACTCCCATATTCACGACACCCTCGTTGCGGGAGCCGGACTTTGCGACGAAAATGCAGTGCAGGTTCTGGTTGAGGAAGGCCCCGAGAATATCCGCGAGCTGATCGAGCTTGAGGTTCCCTTTGACACCAATTCCGCAGGAGAGCTTCTCATCGGACGTGAAGGCGGTCATTCCTGCCGCCGGGTCGTACATTGCGGCGGTGATGCCACGGGGCGGGAAACCACGCGCCGTCTGGGACAAATCGCGCTCGGCCGCAAAAATCTGCAGATGTTCTTCGAAACCTATCTCGTGGACATTCTGACCGAGAACAGCCGTGTAGTCGGCGCAGTCATCAACGACGGCAAGCCCAAGGTAATCGTTACATCCAATATCATACTTGCCTCGGGCGGTATCGGTGCGCTCTACCGTTACACCACCAACCCCTCCGGTGCCATCGGTGACGGAATCGCGGCCGCCGCCCGTGCCGGCGCGGAGATTGAACGCATGGAATTCGTTCAGTTCCATCCCACGACCCTCTTCGTTCCGCACTACAGTGATCGCCTCTTCCTAATCTCTGAGGCGGTTCGCGGCGAGGGCGGTCTGCTCCGCAACAGTCAGGGGGATCGCTTTATGGTCGGCCGACATCCGATGAACGAGCTTGCCCCCCGCGATATCGTTACGCGCGGTATCCTGGCTGAGCTTGATCGGAGCGGCGAGGAATGCGTTTATCTTGACGTTTCTTCCATGGATGAGGCCTTCTTTTCCCTGCGCTTCCCCACCATTTACGGTGAGTGCCATCGCTTTGGTATCAAGGTGCCGAAAAAATCCATCCCCGTCCGTCCCGCACAGCACTATCATATGGGCGGAATCAAGACCGATCTTGACGGTCGAACCAACGTCGACGGTCTGTATGCCTGCGGAGAATGTGCTTCCACGGGAATCCACGGGGCAAACCGTCTGGCCAGCAATTCCCTTCTCGAATGTCTCGTATTCGGCCGCCGCGCGGCCCGACATATCTGCGGCAAGGAAATCGCTGCCGTCTCTCTTCCCGCGCTCTCTCCGACTTCGGTCGGAACGGGTGTGCTCTCCGATGCGGAAGTTGCGGAATATCGCTTCAAAATCCGCGATCTGATGACGCGGGACGTCGCAGCAATCCGCACCAAGGCCGGGCTCTCCCGTGCCAAAGCCGAGCTGGATGCAATGGCCGAGATGCTCGACACGGTTTCGCTCAAAAAACAGCTGCACTATGAATTGTACAGTATGGTTCAGACGGCCTCTATGATCGTCAACGGCGCCCTTTCCCGCAAGGAAAGCGTTGGTGCGCACTATCTCGTTGACTGACGATGGCTGACTCCCTCATCCTTCGCGCTCCCGCGAAAATCAATTTGTTCTTAGACATCACCGCGCGCCGTGAAGACGGCTATCATCTGCTCAACTCGCTGATGCAGCAAATCAGCCTGGCAGACACACTGACGGTTTCCATGGAGAAGGTGGGAGACGGCATTTCGCTCCTCTCCGACCGTGGCGAGCTTGCCTGTGACGAGCACAATCTCGTCTGGCGGGCCGCCCGCGCCTTCTTTTCCGCGTTTGGAGAATCCCGCGAGTTGTCGGTGCATATCCAAAAGGAAATCCCCATGCAGGCAGGACTTGGCGGGGGCAGTGCGGACTGCGCCGCCATGCTTCACGCGCTCAACCGTCTCTGCGGTTTTCCCTTTTCGACATCCGAGCTGTGCAGAATAGGCACGCCGCTCGGTGCAGACGTTCCCTTCTGTATTGCAGGAGGGACACGGCGTGCCGAGGGAATCGGAGAAATTCTCTCGCCGCTCCTGCCCATGCCGTCCTGTACGGTCGTCGTGGCAATGGGGAAAGAAACTATGCCAACCCCCGCCGCCTTCCGTTCGCTCGACGCACGCTATGAAAGCTTTACGTCACGCCGCCCGAGAACCGAAGCCTATCGGGAAATCATCGCTGCTTTACCGGACGATCTTCCCCGTCTTGCACGGGGAATGTACAATATTTTCGAGGACGCCGTCTTTCCCGTACTGCCCGTCCTGCAGACGAGACTGGATTGCCTCATCCGAAACGGTGCACTCGGTGCACGTATGAGCGGAAGCGGCGCCGCGGTTTTCGGTCTTTTTGCCGACCGCAAGGATGCGGCCCGTGCAGCAGATCAGCTTCGTGCGAACGGAGCATCTGCCTGGTTATGCCATCCGATTCATCACGAAAAATAGGGTATCGCGCTACAGCGCGATACCCTATTTTCTTTTTTACACCTCGCGCAAAACGCGATAGGCCTCTGTCAGCGCGGACAAGGACATTGCCGCATTGGCAGGACTGGTTGACGGAAGCGCAATGGCGCGCATCCCCGTACTCGGCTCAAGCAGTTGATGATAGAGACGGGCGGCCGTCCCACCGGTCGTACAAATTTTTCGGATGGGCGCCCCCTGCAGGATCGGGGACAAATCGTTCGGTACAGCGTCGCGAATCGAGCTGTCGGCCGCTCCCGTAATCGTACAGGACGCGATCACGTCCCAGAGTGCGAGATGATGTGCATGAAGAAAAGCTATCTTTTGCGCTCGTGTCAAGGGAATCTCCGTCTCCCAAACCGCGGCAAGCACCCGCCAGAAACGATTTTGCGGATGACCGTAGAAAAAGGCGTTTTCTCTTGATTTGGGTGAGGGGAAGGAGCCGAGTAGGAGAATGCTTGCATTCCCGTCCCAAACGGGTGGGATATTATGCGTAATCCTCTGTGCTGTCATCTGTTTCCTCATCCTTTCCCGTAAAAATACGAATGATGGCACCTGCAAATGCGGCAATCACGGGAGAGACGGCAAGACTGCATGCGGCGGCAAGCGGGAGGGGTTCTATCCCGAAGATGGACATCACCACAGGCGAGAAGCCGCACAGGATTGCAAAGAGCAAGACGGAGATCGGCCAAAGCAGACCGATCCGTGATCCGCCAAAGAAATCCGCATCCGAACGGCACACAAAGAAGAAAACCACCTGGGTCAAGACAAGGGAGAGGAAGACGAATCCCGAAATCTGTGCATTTCCGACAAGAATACCGAATCGGCTGAGCAGATAAGCCAGAAGCGCACTTCCTCCGCCGCAAAATACGCCGAGTAGGAAAAAGGGCAGACAGGCGCGAATCGGACGGGAGAAGAAATCGGGAGAGGGAGCCGGCCGATCGGGGCCACGGTCAAATGCACAGGCGATAATTGCACCGAAATCGAGAATAAGACCGCTCACCAGAAGCTGAAGCGGTGTCAGAGCGGGAATTCCGAGAAAAACAAGTACCGGCACAAGGCAAATACGCATGGCTTGCGCGGAAAGCAGACACCGGAGTGCTGCAGCAAGGTTCAGCTCAATTCGCCGCGCAATGCGTGTCGCGGCCAGAACTGCCGATACACCTCCGCCCAACGTACCTGCCCGACGCACGAGAAGACCTGCCGTTTTTTTGAGCACCTCGGTACCGTAATACGTGCCGGATGCAGGATCAAGCGAGTCAAGCAGACGGTTCTCTCTGCGATCACTGCACGAAACGGGCGTGCAGGCGGCAGAGAGCGTGCAATGCTGCAGATTATAGACGTCTCCCACACGCGAGCCAAGGCCGACAACCGTCTCCCCCGCGGCGCGAAGCGCATCCAGATATGCGGCACGCTCGGCAGCATCGTATCCGATGCAGAGCTCAGCGTCGGGAGAGATCGGCTCGGGAGAACGGCAGATCACCCCGTTTTTGAGAATGCCGGCGGCACGGGCAATCATTTCGATGCTTCCGCCGCCCGCAGGATGATCGGCCATCAAAACGGTTCGTGTTCCGGCATCGGCAAGCGCACATATCGCACCGGGAACGGTGGGGCTGACAGGATCACGGAAAATCAAAATACCGACGAGAATCAATTCCTCCTGCAAAACCGACAGTCTTTGCAGCGTATTGTACGGACTGCTTCGCCGCGCGTAGGCAACTGCATATCCGCCAAGAGCGGTTTCGGCATTGCAGGCAGCAAGAAGCACGTCCTTTTCCTCTGCACGGAACAGCGCCGTTCCGTCAATCGACGCAGGATCGGCAACACGCGTACAGCGCGTAAGGAGGGACGCCGCATCTCCCGCACAAATCGCAGAGATCGCTCCCCCTTCGGTCAGCAGCGCGGTGGAAAAGGGGTTCCCATCTCCGGTCGGTGCATAATCAATCAGGTGAACGTGCGAGCGAACCGTCTCTGCGGTAACACCGTGCGCCTCAGCGAAGGAGAAGAGCGCGCGCAGCGCCCGATCGTCTGCGGCAGAGTCGACGGAAATTGCAGAGGAAGAGGCAAGGCCGGACGAGATCAGCGCGGTTTCAAGAACCTCACGCAGAGCGACAGAATCTGCTTCAAGCAAGAGCGCTTCCCTGCCCAACCATGCAGCGCAAACGCCAAGCCTGCCCTCGGTAAGTGCGGTATCATCAAAGAGAACCAGCCGATCGGCACGGGCAAGGGCAGATAAATCCTCGGGATGGGGAATAATCGCGGTATCCTCGCTCGCGGCGGCATCGGTATATGCATTGCCACGCGCGGCACGAAGCAGACCGCAGCCGACAATGATATATCCGATCGCGGCGGTCAACTCACTCATGGAGGAAACTGCGAGTGCGAGGGAAAGCAGAAAATAATCCAGCAGATTCAGCGTCGCATCAGTGCACAGAACACCAAGCACCGTAAGCGGCAAAATCAAGAGAAGCATAAAGAGCGCGGATCGTCCGCAATACCTGCCAAGTGCCTCAAGCGCCGGCATACGGTCGCGCGCAGAGGTAAGCGGTATTTTCCCCTCCGTGGAGACGAAGAAGGTGTTTCGCCCCATCTCCACCGCAAGTGCACGTCCTTCGCCGCTGACAACCACGGAGCCGGCAAAAACCATATTGTCAATCGCGGCAAGTGCAGGAGATTCATCCGACGAAAAGGTACGTGCCGCGTCCTTTTTGACACGTCCGCGCTGGGCTTTTCCGTCGAGCTTACCGCTGTACTGGATAACCGTAAGTCCGTCAGAGGAGAAGAGCCGCGCATCACAGGAAACGATATCCCCCGGTCGGAGCAAAATAACGTCTCCCCGCACCAGCATACGGGCATCAACGGCATAGACGCGGCCTCCGCGCAGAACGCGGACGCGTGGCATCGTACAGACCGCCATCGATTCAATAATCCGACGCGATCTGACGTAGGTAAAAATTGCTGCCGCCGAGTGAATCGCGGCGATGCCGAAAATCATCGCGCCCGAAACGCCGTGTCCCCAGATTGCGGCAAGAACGGCGGTTAAAATAAGCAGGAGCATCGATACGTCGGAGCAAACGTAAGCGGCACAGGCCAGCGGCGAAACGTTCGGCACCGAGAAAACGTCGTTATCCCCCTCTTTTCGCCGTCTGGCCCGTGCCACCTTGGGAGAGAGGCCGGCTGACGGATTCGTTTCAAGCGTTTGAGCGACATCGTCAGCTCTTCCGATATACCACTTCTCGGTCATATCAGAAGCAGGTTACGCGCAGTACACCCTCTTCAACGGTAAGTGCGGCCTGCGTGATCGTTCGTTTATAGTCGGCAATAATCTGCTCGGCAAGCTGATCCTCGACGTGGGTCTGGATATAGCGCCGCATATTGCGCGCGCCGTATTTGTGCGAATAGGATTCGCGGGCAATCTGTGCCGCCGCCTCCTCAGACGCAGTAAAGGCAATATTTTTTTCGGCCAGAGCAATGCGAAGCTCGTCCAGCATAATCTGAGCAATCCGGGCAAAATCTCCTTCATCGAGCGAACGGAAGGTGATGATCTCGTCTACACGGTTAAGGAATTCCGGACGCAGGAAGGAGGCAAGTGCCTTCTCGGTCTGCGCAGATGCCGTTTGACGTGCGCTCGCACCGAATCCCGCAGTTCCCGACGAGCGCTCGGAGCCTGCGTTCGTCGTCATAATCAAAATTGCATTTTCAAAATTTACCGTTTTTCCCTGTGCATCGGTAATCCGACCGTCGTCCAGAATCTGCAGAAGAACGTTGAGCACGTCGGGATGGGCTTTTTCGATTTCGTCGAAAAGAACGACAGAATAGGGACGGCGGCGGATCTTTTCGGTCAGCTGTCCCGCTTCGTCATAACCGACGTATCCGGGAGGCGCACCGATAATCCGCGACACCGAATGCTTCTCCATGAATTCACTCATGTCAAGCCGAATCAGCGTCTCGGGAGAATTAAAGAGGTCGGCCGCCAGCGTTTTGACCAGCTCGGTTTTTCCGACGCCCGTCGGGCCGGCAAAGATGAAGGAAACCGGCTTGCGCTTATACGATATGCCGGCACGGCTGCGCTTGATGGCGCGCGCGACCGCCGACACAGCCTCGTCCTGCCCGATGATTCGCTCGCGCAGTCTCGATTCGAGACGGTCAATCCGCTCAAACTCATTTTCCTTGATATTGGTTGCGGGAATTCCCGTCCAGATCTCAATAACGTCGGCCAGATCCTCGGTTCCGAGAACGATGGCTTCCGCCTCTGCCTCAAAGCCGTGCAGCTGCTCGGCAACCTTCAGCTCCTCGGTACGGATATTGGCAATCTTCTCATAGCGGAGATTGACGTCAGCCTCGCCCGCCTCACCGCCGTCTGCCTCAAGTAGCTCGCGCTCGTGCTTGAGCGCCAGCAGACGGTCGCGCAGAACCTGACTTTCATTGAGCGCCGCGGAGTTCAGAGAGAGATGCGCCGACGCCTCGTCAATGAGGTCAATCGCCTTATCGGGCAAATAACGGTCGGTAATATAGCGCTCGGAAAGAATGACGGCACGGCGAAGAATTTCATCGGGAATCCGAATATTGTGAAATTCTTCGTAATAATGCTTGATTCCGCCCAGCATCTCTACACTTTCCTCGACCGACGGCTCGTTGACCGTAACCGGCTGGAAACGGCGCTCAAGAGCGCTGTCCTTTTCGATATGCTTGCGGTATTCGTTGAGGGTAGTTGCACCGATTACCTGAACCTCACCCCGCGAAAGCGCGGGCTTGAGAATATTGGCGGCGTTCATACTGCCCTCGGCGTCACCCGCTCCGACGATATTATGCACCTCGTCGATAACGAGGATAATATTGCCCGCCTCGCGCACCTCGTTGAGAAGACCCAGGATACGGGACTCGAACTGCCCGCGGAACTGCGTTCCGGCAACGAGCGCTGTCAGATCAACCAGATAAACCTGACAGCCGCGCAGACGGTAGGGCACCTGCCCGAAGGCAATACGCTGCGCCAGCGCTTCGGCAATGGCGGTTTTACCGACACCGGGCTCACCGATCAGACAGGGATTATTCTTCTGCCGACGGCAGAGAATCTGGATTACACGCGCAAGCTCACGCTCACGTCCCACGATGCGGTCAAGCTTTCCTTCGGCGGCATGACGGGTAAGGTTGCGGCAATAGGTGTCAAGGAATTTGTATTTCTTTTCGCCGTCCTTGCCCTTCCCCCTTGCCTTCTCCTTATTTTTCTTATCGGCGGAGGGCTTTTCGGGCAGATTTTCTCCACCTGCGGGGCCGAAGATACCCGCTTCGCGGAACAGCTTGGGGAAATCAATGGCGGGTGCTCCACCCTCCTCGCCGTCTTCACCCGACGGTGCGTCCCCCATGGCGGCAAGCATATTGCCCATCTCCCCCTCCATGGCTTCAAAATCCTCGCGCGAAATACCCATTTTGCCGATAATATCGTTCATGATATTGTCTACCGGCATCCCGAGCTCCCGCGCGCAGGTCATGCAAATGCCCTCGGTAACTTTTTCGCCGTTTTCAAGCTTGGTCACAAACACTACGGCGGGACGCTTGTGACATCTGGAACACATTGTCATGGTAATTGCCTTTCTTTCAGAACGAGGTTACGTGAATAAGTGAAAATTACAAAAATATTTGACAAGCAGGGTCTGCCCAATCACGTCGGCATCAAAGAGAGACGGATCGACGGTATGCAAATAGCCAAGCAGCTGCTCGGCAGCAGTCGAAAAGAAGAGACCGAGCAGAGCCGCGCAAACCGTACCGAGCAGGAAGCCGAGGAATTTATCGGCCGTACGCAGAACGGGAAGCTTGACGATGAGCCCGAGTAAAAGCCCGAGCAGCCAGAGCACGAGAAGCGAAGCAAGAAAAATCAGAATGAAGGCGGATACGTTGGCAAGCCCGGCAACAACGGGGCCGGCAATCGATCGTGCCATCCGTTCGGCCGCATCGGCGGCGACCGCATCCATCGAACCGAAGGAAGCGGCCAGTGCCTCGGTATCTGCACCGTAGCGCTCAAGCAAAGCCGCAAAGTCTGCCGGCATATCCTCAAACAAACGGGAAAGATCAAAAATTTCCCCGCCCTTGGCCGCAAGGCCGCAAATCGTTTCCGAAACGTTCTCGGTCACGCGCCCGGCAAAAACGTTCGTCTCAAGCCAAAGAGAAAGCTCCGGCGTAAAAATAAACGCGGCAACAAAGGCAACGACAAGGGAGATTGCTCCGATCACCGATTTAACGAATCCACGCGACGTATAGCGAATAACCGTTACCGCCAAAATTGCAAGCAGAAGCAGATCAAGCAAGAAATTCATATCAGTCGGACGCCTCCTTATTTTGTTCTGTTTCGGTTGAAAAACGGTTTGGAGAATATCGGTATGCGGTAGATGCGCCGCAGAGGAGCACGTCATCGCCTACGGCAAGGAGCGCTTTTCCCCCACCCGCATAATTCAGCCGTTCGGCATGGCCGTCTGCGGGTAAGCGATAAAGATATTGCTCTGTCATCAGATAGACGGTATCTCCGGCCAGTGCAAGCCCCTGTGCCTTTCCCGAGCAGGAAACCTCTCGGATCAGCTCACCTAAGGGAGAAAAAAGGCTGATGCGGCTCTCGGTACCGACGACGTTGGCGGCAAAAACCAACGCTGCGGTGCTTCCGTCAAGGACGAACCGTGAGGGCGTCTGATCAGTAAAGGGATAGACGCCGCGCGCTTCTCCGTCAGCACCGTAGAAATAGAGCGCGGTGTCACAGAGAACGGCAAAGCTGTTATCGTCAAAAAAGCGCACCGACATGGGGAAGGCACCGGGAACCGAGAAGGTGGCAATCGCACTTTCCTCCCCGGGTGCACAAAGCTGAAATTCGGCCAGATAGGCACCGTCCTTCGTCTCAACCGAGACGATAGCAATGCGGCGGCCGTCATCTGAGATCGCAACGTCAAGCACGTATTTATCCTTGAGATAGCGATTCTTCAATTTGAAATTTTTACCGTACAAAAGAACGGCAGAGGTATACTCACGGGTTCTGGTCACCACGGCGTACATACCCGAATCGGAAATCGTACCGCCGCTGATGGGATAATCGAGTTTTTCGGTATGAATCTGCGTCAGCGAATTATACAACGCATACTCTGTGCCGCCCATATCGTAGAGCAGCATATACTGCGCCGACGCATCGGCATGCGGCGCGGCGTAGCCCGTCTTTTCATCGAGCGTGCGTTTGCCCGCTCCGTTATAAACCTCCACACCGGAGGAACCGACCAACGCCAGCCCGTCACGGTAAACGAGATATTGTCGGTCGTCTGCCGCACCGTAGCGGATCGAGGGAACGGTTTCTCCGCCCGAGCCGAGGATCGTATCAAAATCCCGGAGCAGGTAGACGAAATTGGCATAGGTAACGCTGCCTGAACCCATAAAAAAACCGCCAAGAATCACTACGATAAGAACGAAAAGAGTCAGGTATTTTGCCGTGCGGCAGAGCGCTGCGGCCTTGTCGTAATACGCGTTGCGCGGTGGGGTCCGATCGACCTCAGCCGGCGACGGTACGGGCGGCACTGTCGGTCTGACTTCTTTTGCCACTGCGGCACCTCCTTTACGTTATATGCAAAATTCAGGGGAATATACAACCTGCGACAGGCAGAGCCCGGCGGCAGGTGCCGTAATCCCTGCACGGGAACGGTCACGGCCCTCAAGAATGCCGTCAATCTCCTCCGGGGAAACCTTTCCCTCCGCAACGGCAATCAGCGTCCCCGCCATAATCCGCACCATATTATACAAAAAGCCGTCTGCCGCAACGCGGAAAACAATACAGTCCCCTTCCCGTTCCACCGAGGCTCGGGTTACCCTGCGCACCGTCGTCGAAACCGAGGAACCCTGTGCCATGAAGGCGGAAAAATCACGTTCTCCGACATAGCGTGCCGCAGCCATCTGCATGGCGGCAAGTCCTTCGGCACCGATCGGAGAGGGATAATGCCATACGCGCCCCTCAAGGAAGGGATCACGCTCGTGTCGGTTCAGAATACGGTAGGTGTATTCCTTCTCGAGAACGTCATATCTGGCGTGAAAGGAAGAAGGAACCCAGCGTGCCGACCAAACGGCAATATCGGGCGGAAGATGACGGCAGAGTGCGCGGGGAATCCGATCGGTGGGAATTGTTGTGGACAGTCCGCTCTCTCCGCGGCGGGAAAGAGTGGCGCAGAAGCATTCGGCGTGTACGCCGCTGTCTGTTCGACTGCATCCCACGATATCGCAGGGAAAGCCGAAGAGCGCCTCAGCCGCGGCGTTGAGTGCCGCCTGCACGGTCGGCCCGTTGGGCTGAACCTGATAGCCGCAGTAAGCCGTACCGACGTAACGAACGGTGATCAGGAGCTTTTGCTCCGCCATACCGCTCACAGGGAAAATCCGGGTGCGAACCGGTTAATCAGCAGAAGTGCCGCACCGAAGAGAATCGTCCCTGCAAGCATCAGCCAATCGGCGGCTCCGGTACGCAGAACGGTCATCCTCGTTCTTCCCGTACCGCCGCGGTAACAGCGGCATTCCATGGCGACGGCAAGCTCATCCGCACGGCGGAAGGCCGAGACGAAAAGCGGAATCAGAATGGGAATGAGTGCCTTTGCTCGCTGCATCAGGCTGCCCGAGCTGAAGTCAGCTCCCCGGGCCTTCTGCGCGGCCATGATTTTTTCGGTCTCCTCAATGAGGGTCGGAATGAAGCGAAGGGCAATCGACATCATCATTGCAAATTCATGCACCGGAAGATGAAGCGCACCGAGAGGCGCGAGCAGCCGCTCAATGCCGTCGGTGAGGGCAATCGGCGTGGTCGTATAGGTGAGGAACATACTGGTTCCGACGATAATCACGGTAATCCGGAGAACCATAAAAATTGCCGTCATCAGGCCTTCAAGATAAATCTCAATTATCCACCAGCTGACAAGCAGAGTCTCGCCCGAGGTAAAAAAAACGTTAAGCACTACCGTGAAAAGCATGATAAAGAGAATCGGCCTCAGTCCGCGCAGAACGATCTTTGGCGGAATACGGCTGACGGCAACCAAAAGGACGGCCGAGAGAAGAAGCGCCGCGAAGCTCCACATGTTCCGACAGAAGAAGGAAAGGGTGATATACAGCACGGCCAGAACGATTTTGAAGCGGGGATCAAGACGGTGAAGAAGAGAGCTTCCGGGGAAATACTGACCAAGTGAAATCGAGCTCATCGGCGCGCACCTCCCATCAATCCGCGCAGAGCCTCTGCGGCCTGCTCAACGGTATAGATGCTCTCGGGCATCGGAATTCCCCGTGTACGGAGGAGGACGGCAAGACGGGTGATCTGCGGCACGTCGAGCCCAACCGAGGTCAGCTCGTCCGGATGCGAGAAAATCTCCTCACGGGAGCCCTGCATGAAAAGCTTGGCGTTTGCCATGACGACCAGCTCGTCACACCAGCGCGCCATATCCTCCATACTGTGGCTGACAATGATTACGGTGGAATTGCTCTTCTCACGGTAAGCGCGGATTCCGCCGAGGATTTCATCTCTGCCCTGCGGGTCAAGGCCGGCCGCAGGCTCGTCAAGAACGAGCACGTCAGGCCGCATGGCCATCACGCCGGCAATGGCGGCACGGCGCTTCTGTCCCCCCGAAAGATCGAAGGGCGATTTATCAAGAAGTGCACGCGGAATACCGGCAAAATCTGCCGCCTCTGTCACCCGCTCGACAATCTCGCTCTCGGGCAGTCCCATATTCCGCGGGCCGTACGCAATGTCGGCACGAACCGTTTCCTCAAAGAGCTGATATTCGGGATACTGCATGACGAGGCCGACCCGATAACGCAGACGGGCAATCTCGCGCGGACGCGCCCAGATATCCTCACCGTCGATCAGTACCCTGCCCTCGCTCGGACGGTTCAACCCGTTGAGCAGCTGAACGAGCGTAGACTTTCCGGAGCCTGTGTGTCCGATCAGTCCCGTTACCGTTCCGCCGCGAATCGTCAGACTCACGTCGTCAAGCGCGCGCATCTCAAACGGCGTTCCCGCGCTGTATATATACGATACGTGTTCAAGTTCAATCGTGTTCATAGTATTCGGCGTCACAGCCGCATGGGTCTGTGCGCCCTCCTTTTGTGGATTTCTCGGGCTCAGCGTGCGTGGTAAGCGGCGCAGATTGCATCCGCACACGCCTGGGGGGTAACGTGATCCCCCGGAATTGCAATTCCTGCCCTGCGCAGTTGATTCACAAGATCTGTGCATTGCGGGACGTCAAGTCCAATGGCGGTCAGCTCATCGGGGCGCGAGAAAATCTCACCCGGCGTCCCCTCCATATAAAGCTCACCGTCGTTGAGGACAAGGACACGGTCGGCCAACGCCGCCTCGTCCATATAATGCGTAATGGTAATCACCGTAATTCCGCGCTCTCGGTTGAGCGTGTCGATTACCTGCAGAACGTCGCGGCGGCCGATCGGATCCAGCATTGCCGTTGACTCATCGAAAATGATACAGTCGGGCAGCATGGCGATAATTCCGGCAATGGCAACCCGCTGCTTCTGTCCTCCGGACAGACGATGCGGCTCGTGCCGTGCGTATTTGCGCATCCCCACCATATCGAGCGCACCGTCAACACGGCGACGGATCTCCTCGGTCGGCACACCGAGATTTTCGGGGCCGAACGCAACGTCCTCCTCGACGATGGTCGCGACAAGCTGATTGTCCGGATTCTGAAAAACCATGCCGATACTGCGGCGGACCTCATAAAGCTCGTCCTCGGTCAGATTCTGATCGGTTATTTCACGGCCGGCAATGACAATTTTCCCGCTGTCGGGCGTCAGAATCAGATTCAGAAGCTTGGCAAGCGTTGATTTTCCCGAGCCGTTATGGCCGAGGATAGCGACGTATTCTCCACGGTTTACCGAAAGAGAGATATTCCGCAGAACGGGAATTTTCCCTCCGCTGTCCTCTTCATAGGAATAGCATAAATTTTCGGTTTGAATGATCGGTTCGTTTGGCATGATCATTCTCCTTTCTCGGATATCGGGTTCAGATGGCGTCGGCTCCTTCTGCCTGCCAGCGTGCGCTGGCACCGCACGGCAGGAAGCCGCCCGTTGCCTCAACGGGAAGGGCGAGCTCTCCCGCATCCACACAGCCGCCGTAGCGGGCGCGGACGCGAAGCTCAAGCAAATAAGCCATGGTCAGTGGAGAAAGCCCCGTCGTATAAGAATTGATCAAGAAAAACAGAGGCCGATCGGAGAGAACCTGCGCCGCCAGTGCGACGAAATCGTCGATACATTCCTCGAGCTTCCAGACCTCACCCGAAGGTCCTCGTCCGTAAGAAGGCGGGTCCATGATAATGGCATCGTAACGGTTGCCGCGGCGAATCTCCCGCTCGATAAACTTCCGACAGTCATCCACAATATAGCGAATAGATGCGTCGGCAAGTCCCGACAGACGCGCGTTCTCCTTTGCCTGTGCAACCATACCCTTTGCCGCATCCACGTGGCAAACCGACGCGCCGGCACGTGCGGCCGCAACCGTCGCACCGCCGGTATAGGCAAACAGATTCAGCACCTTCACCGGGCGCCCTGCACGGCGGATCAGCTCACCAAACCAATCCCAGTTCGCCGCCTGCTCGGGAAAAAGCCCGGTGTGCTTGAAGCCCATCGGCTTGAGCATGAAGGTCAGGGAGCCGTATGCGATCGTCCAACTCTCGGGAAGCTTGTTTTTGATCCATCCGCCACCGCCCTTCTGTGAACGGTGGTAAATGGCGTCTGCCTTTTTCCAGGCCGGATGCGTTTTATCGCTCTCCCAGATAATCTGCGGGTCGGGACGGATAAGGGTATAGCTTCCCCACTTTTCAAGACGTTCGCCCGACGATGCATCGAGCAGACGGTAATCCTTCCATTGATCAGCACACCACATAGCTTGTCTCCTGTTATCTCTTTCGTTTACGGTTTATTGTAATAAGCGGCAAGCGCGCTTCCGGCGCTGTGCGCGTGACAGACGGCAACGGCAAGCGCGTCTGCCGTATCGTCGGGCTTCGGCGGCTCCCGGAGACCGAGCAGCATGGTCACCATTGTAATCACCTGCTTTTTCTCGGCTTTTCCGTACCCCACGACGGCTTGCTTGACCTGCATCGGCGTATACTCCTGCATGATCATCCCCTTCTGCTCGGCGCAGAGCAGAATCACGCCTCTTGCCTCGGCCACGCGGATACCCGTGGTCACGTTGGTGTTCCAGAACAGCTCCTCAACCGCAATCTGCTCGGGTCGGTAGCGGTCGATAATATCACCGAGTGCCGCATAAATGTCCGCCAGACGCTGCGAGGTGGTTTTGGTTTTCGGCGTTTGAATCGATCCATACCCCAGGGTACGGAATTTACTGCCGTTATATTCAATGACGCCCCAGCCGACGATGGCAATGCCGGGGTCGATCCCGAGTATAATCATGAACTTCCCTCACTTGATATAATATACCAATATAAAAGTATACCACAAAAACAGGATTTCGTCAAGTATGGTGGGAACGCTTCCAAGAAATTTTCGCGCCGAAAGCAGAGGGCAGATTCCTCTTTTTCTATCTTTTTTCTCCGATTTTCTTGTATTTGATTTTGTTAAATGATACAATATTGTAATCTATCCGTTGCCATTCATCGGAACGCATGAAAAATTCCTTCGAAAAGCAGAAAGGACAAAAAAAGATGAGAAAATATCTTCTTCCCGAAAACGGATCCTTCTACAAGGCCAATCTACACTGCCATACCAATCTCTCGGACGGCAAACTGTCACCCGAGACCATGAAGGGAGCCTATATGGCGCACGGCTATTCCATTATTGCCTATACCGACCATGATATTCTGATTCCCCACCACGATCTGACCGACAGCCGCTTCCTTGCCCTGACCGGCATGGAGCTTGAGGTCAGCGAGCCGGCCGAAATTGCAATCCACGAAAACCGCACCAAGAAAACCTGCCACATGTGTCTCATCGCCCTTGACCCCGACAACGTGACGACCATCTGTTATCATCGCGAAAAATACATGGTGGGCAACGGTCGAAATATGCGCGACCGATTGACAATTGATGAGAGCAAACCCGATTACGTGCGGGTCTACTCAGTCGAGGGTGTTTCCGAAATGATGAAAATGGGACGGGACGCCGGCTTCTTTGTCACCTACAACCACCCCGGATGGTCACACGAAACCTTTGAGCAGTACGGACACTACGAGGGAATGCACGCCATGGAAATCTGCAATTACAGCTGCTACATGAAGGGCTTCGCCGATTACAACCCAAAGGTATACGACGAAATTCTTCGCACCGGAAAGCGGATTTTCTGCATCGGTGCCGATGACAATCACAACGGTCATCCCCTCACCGATCCTCTGTGTGATTCCTTTGGGGCATACACCATGATCAAGGCCGAGGCATTGGAATACAGGGCAGTCACCGCCGCGCTGATGGCAGGAAGCTTTTATGCCTCGCAGGGACCTGAGATTTTTGATCTCTGGTATGAGGACGGTTACGTCCATATCACCTGCTCCCCCGCACGCAAAATTTACATGGCGACAGGAAAACGCCGGTCGCTTGCCAAGATTGCCAATCGCGGAGAAACGATCACCGAAGCATCCTTCCCCATTGAGACAGATTGCCGCTATATCCGACTCGCGGTTGAGGATACCGAGGGACGCTGCGCCAATACCAACGCATATTTTCTTGACGAATTTATCGACGGGGAATAAACGCCGGGCAGGGAGAGTGAGAAAATCACCCTCCCTGCCCTGTTTCTTTATTGATTTTCCTTCCCCTGCATGAGCAGAAAGACCATGGCAAGATAGCCAAGAAATGCGCTCAAAACGTCAGACGCGTAGCCCGTGACCATTTCAAGAAGCTCGGACGCCGTGGTCGGTGCTCCGTAGGCGAGGTCGTAGATCACCCGACTGATAATTTGCACCGCCATGACGATTCCGGCCGCAAGCAATGCAGCCAATTGCGGACGAACCTGCACGGCAAACAGCCGAACGGGAACAAGCGGACCGTGATAGCGGCGTGCAAGCAAAAGTGCAGTGCAGAATACGGCGGCAAGCTGAAGCGTTTCAAAAAGAAGACCCGTCAGGGAAACGGCAAGCAGGCCAGAAAACACTGCCCAACCGTCATGTACAAATAAATCAATCAGCAAATTGACAGACATCCCAAAAACCGCCGCACCAAAGCAAACCAAGGCCGTACGCACGCCGTCGCGGAGCCCCGACCCGAAGACCGCCCCGATGACATAGGCGTAGCCGACAAAAAGCACGGCCATCTGCAAAATGTCCGCCAAAAGCGTAAGCATCAGCGGCAGAAGTGATTCGGCATAAGCAACGTTGACGGCCAGGAGATTACGCACGGGAACGACGAGAAGAGCACGCAGGGCGGTCATACCGAAAAGAAGGGCTGCAATGCGCCACAGCGGGGGACGGCGAAGCGAGGATTGAGCAGACATAGGACGTTTCCTTCCATGATGATTTTCATGCCATATATTTTACCACAGGAAGCGGAAAATTGCCAGCATATTTTGTAAATATTTTCATTCGTGCGGACCATGACGCATAGAATGAAACAAAAACGTGCTCTCACGCGGAAAGGACAGCTGCCATGTACGGTTTTGATCCCGAAAAACGCATTCTCGATTTCCCCTCCTCACTCACCCCCGACGACTGCCTGCGGGCAATTGAAATTCTGACAAGCCGATACGCCGAAATCGTCCCTTCGGTGATCGGAAAAAGCATATTATCCCGCGATATCCCCTGCCTCACGCTCGGACGCGGGAGCCCTTCCATCCTATGGGTCGGCGCGCAGAGTGCCGCCGATTCAATCACCTCATCCCTCCTCCTTCGTTTTTTGAACGAATATTGCGAGCTGATGAAGCGGCGCGGACAAATTTATAATTGCAATCTGCGCTATCTGCACGAGCTTCGCCGACTGCAGATCGTCCCCATGCTGAACCCGGATGGAATATCCTTCGCGCTTGACGGGCTCAAGGCAGAGCATATTCTCGCAGATCGCATCAAAGCCATGAACGGCGGTGAGAGTCTCACGCACTGGAAAGCCAATGCCCGCGGTGTCGATCTGCGCAAAAATTACGCTGCCGACGCGGCGCAATTTCTGCGTCGGAAGCAAGAGGCCTTAGTCTCATCTCATCCCGGCGGCGGTGCGGAAGGATGGTGCGGCGAGGCCCCCGAATCGGAGCCGGAAAGCGCGGCACTCGCCCGAATGCTCCGCCGAAGCCGCGAGATCGGAATGATGATCGATCTGCGCAAGGGAGAAGCCCGCATTGAATATGCAAAGCACGCCGACCGCCGAAGTACGGCACTGGGCCAAAAGCTCAGCCGTCTCAGCGGAATCCCGCTCGCCCCGTCCTCGGGAGACGGATTTTGCGACTGGGCAGAGGATGAACTGCATCTGCCGACATTTACTCTGTTTTGCGGTGAGGGAAACGAGCTGTTTGACCTTTATGCAGCAATCCGAGAGCTGCTCTTCGTTTCGCCGACCCTGATCGGGCGATAAGGATACGCATCAAAGAAAAGCAGTACTTCAAAGGGGTGCCGCGCAATTTCGCGCGACACCTTTTTTGGCAGATCATTTGCGAAAAAAGATTGCTTTTGCGTGTCTTTTGTGTTATACTATAGGGAGATATGACCAAAGGAGGGACAAGCATGGAAATTCCGCATCTCCATCCGGGGGATCTGCTTGAGTTGAAGAAGCCGCATCCTTGCGGAGACCGCCACTTCCGCGTGGTACGGGTAGGCAGCGAGGTACGCATCGTCTGCTGTGGCTGCGGACGCGACATGGTGCTTGACCGTCCCAAGCTTGAGCGGGCAATCCGAAAAATCATCCCCGCCGAAAACAGTGAAAATTCAGAGGAAAGGAAAGATTGAGTTCCCTCAATCGCGGCTCCGATTTTGTCAAACCGCATTCTGATTGATTTAAATGCCCCTGCGCCGACACGCAAAAAGAAAAAACGCTTCTCTCTGCGCGACGCATGGAAAAGCAACGACTACGCCTATTTGACGCTCGCCTTCTTTATCCCGTTTGCCATCATGTACATGATCTATCTTGCCATGGAAATCCACCCCTTCGGCGACGGATCGGTTCTGGTGCTTGACCTCAACGGGCAATACGTTTACTTCTTTGAAGCACTCCGCAACTTTATTTACGGTGACGCTTCCCTGCTCTATTCCTTCGGGCGCTCTCTCGGCGGAGAATTTATGGGCATCTACGCCTACTATATCGCCTCCCCCTTCTCCTACCTCGTTGCGCTCTTCCCGCAGGAGAAAATTCTCGAGGCTCTTCTCTGCATTTTCCTGCTTAAAACCGGATGCTGCGGATTCTCCTTCGGCTATTATCTGCATCGCACCTCGGAGAAGCTCAACAAGTCGGCCATCCTCGTTTTCTCCATTCTCTACGCCCTCTCGGCCTATGCGGTGGTTCAGCAGCACAACACCATGTGGATCGACGCGCTGATCTGGCTGCCGATGATTACCTACGGCATTGAACAGCTGATCAAATTCGGCCGCTTCAAGCTCTTCGTCGTCTCGCTGGCCGTCTGCGTGATGAGCAATTTCTATATCGGCTATATGTGCTGCATTTATGTGGCCATCTATTTCTTCTATTACTTCTTTGCCAACAATGAAGACAACCGCAACAATCCCTGTGCCGAGCGTAATCATTTTCTCAAGGCCTTCGGCCGCATTGCGGGCTTCTCCGCACTCGCCATCGGCGTGGCCATGGTTATCGTAGCCACCGCTTATTACGCCCTTACCTTCGGCAAAACGACCTTCTCGAATCCGACCTTTGCCCTCTCCCAACAGTTTGATTTCTTTGATTTCTTAGTCAAATTCTTCCCCGGCTCCTACGATACCGTCCGTCCCGAGGGGCTTCCCTTCGTTTACTGCGGTGTTCTGACCGTAATCCTCGTTCCGCTCTACTTCATGAGCCGCCGCTTCTCGGTTCGTCAGAAGGTCATGGCGGGTGTGGTCATCGCGATCTTCGTAATCAGCTTTAACGCTTCTACCCTTGACCTGGTATGGCACGGCTTCCAGCGCCCCAACTGGCTGAATTACCGCTACAGCTTTATGCTCTCCTTCTTCCTGCTCGTCCTCGCCTATCGCGCCTATCTGCATATGCAGGACAACGCCCCCCGCACCATCGTTGCGATCTCCGCTTTTCTTGCGCTCTTCCTGGTCATTGCGCAAAAGCTTGAAATTGAGCATATGCCCGATTTTGAGGCCATCTGGTTCTCGCTCTTCTGCATTGCCCTCTATCTGATCGTGCTTTGTATGTCTCTGAAGGCTGAATATAAGGAAAATACCTCGCTGATGGTGGTCATTCTCGTCTGCCTGGAGGTGTTCTGCGCCGGACTGACCAACGTTGTTGCCCTCAACGACGACGTGTACTATTCCAAATACAGCTCCTACGTGGATTATATGGCAAAGCTCCGTCCCATCGTGGAGGTGGTACAGGAGAATGACACCTCCTTTTACCGCATGGAAAAGACCGATCACAGAAAGACAAACGACAATATGGCGCTGAAGATGCGCGGTCTGACCAACTCCACCTCTACGCTCAACGCCGAAACCATCAAATTCCTCAACCATATGGGCTATTCCGCCCGCTCGCATTGGACGAAATATCTCGGCGGTACCCCCGTCAACGATTCTCTGCTCGGCATCAAATATATTATCTCGGGTGATGACCTGAGCAATTACTACACCGCCGCGTATACCGCAGGAGACTATACCGCTTATTACAACCCCTACGCACTCTCTCTTGCCTATGCGGTCAATCCCGCCCTCACCTCAATTGAGATCGAAGAATACGAAAGCCCCTTCCTCCGTCTCAACGCCATGGTCGGCGCGATGCTGGGTGAGGAATCGGTAGATCTCTTCCTTCCCATTCAGACCGATTCCACCGACAACGACAACTGCGACGTTTCCTTTATTGCGGGACACGTCAAGTATCTGCCCACCAACAAAAGCAAGGATGCCAATATTTACTATACCTTTACCGCACCCAGCGAGGGGGAGGTCTTCTTCTATCTCCCCAGCGAATATCCCCGTGAGGTTGCGCTGAAGGTGAACGGCTACGCACACGACACCTTCTACGGCAACGAGACCGCCCGCATCGTTTCGCTCGGCAGCTTTACCGAGGGCACCGAGGTCCGCGTCACCGTAACCATCAAGCAGGATGATCTCTACGTCATCGACAAGAGCGTCTTCTTCTATTCGCTCAATACCGATCTGCTCGCCGACACCTTCGGCCGTCTTGCGGAAGGTAACTATCTCATGGATGCAGAATACGAAGAGACCCATTTCACCGGAACCATCACCACGACGGCAGACCGTTCTACCGTGCTGACCACTATTCCTTACGATGAAGGCTGGCAGATTACCCTTGACGGCGAGCCGGTGGAAATATACAAAACGCTCGATGCACTGATCGCCTTTGACACCCTGCCCGGCACGCACACGCTGGAAATGAAGTACAGTCCCCGCGCCTTCACCTACGGACTTTCCTGCACGATCATTTCGATTCTCATTTTCATCGCACTCTGCATCGCAGAGCCCTTCTGGCGCCGCCGTTTCCCCATGGTTGCGGTAAAGGCCGAGCAGATGCAGGAGGATGAACGCTTTGCCTTAGATGAAATTGCGGCCGACTTGAACGCCTTCTCCCCGCCGGTCAACGAACCCGATACAGACCTTCCATCCGAAGAAGATAAGGAGTAATCATGTTCTATTATATCTCAGGCGGTCTCGCACATCTTGACGCCGGCTGTGCCGTGATTGACGCAGGAGGTGTCGGCTACCGACTGACCGTCAGTCAAACGACCCACGACGCACTTCCGCGGCCCGCACAGCCCATGCCGCACGTTCGGCTTTTCGCCTATATGGCAGTACGTGAGGATGCCGTTGAGCTGTTCGGCTTCTTTACGGTCGAGGAGCTGTCCGCCTTCAAGCTTCTGCTCTCGGTTTCGGGGGTCGGCCCGAAGGCGGCAATGTCCATTCTTTCGCTGCTCACCCACGAGAAATTTGCACTTGCCGTCTGCAGTGAGGATACCCGCACACTTTCCAAGGCGTCCGGTGTCGGCGCGAAAACAGCGGCACGCATTGTACTTGAGCTGAAGGACAAGCTGCTCAAGGAGGCCAAGGAAGACAACTCCACCGCTGCGGCACTGGAAACCATCCGCCCCGGCGCATCGACCAATCGCCTCACCGAGGCACAGGACGCACTCATCGTTCTCGGCTATACCCGTGCAGAGGCGCTCACAGCCCTGCGCACCCTGGACACGTCGGGAATGGAGCTTGAGGATATCATCCGCGCCGCACTGAAAAAGCTGATGAAGTGAGCGTCCATCGCCTTCCATGAACCCCAATTCAACCAACCGGAGGAAATATGGCAGAGACAGAATTTGATTTTGAAAACCGCATTATTTCAACCGAATACCATGCCGATGACGCAGACGTTGAGCTCTCCCTGCGCCCGCGGACGCTGGACGAATATATCGGACAAACCAAGGCAAAGGAAAATCTGAAGATCTACATTGACGCGGCCAAGCTGCGCGGCGAATCGCTCGATCACGTCCTGCTCTACGGCCCGCCAGGTCTCGGCAAAACGACCCTTTCCAACATTATTGCCGCCGAAATGGGGGTCAATATCCGCGTTACCTCGGGCCCTGCCATTGAGAAGCCGGGCGACCTTGCCGCGCTTCTGACCAATCTCGGGGAGGGTGACGTCCTGTTTATCGATGAAATTCATCGGATGTCCCGTTTCATTGAGGAAACTCTTTACCCCGCGATGGAGGATTACGCGCTGGATATTATCATCGGAAAGGGGCCTGCGGCGCGCAGTATCCGCATTGATCTTCCCCGCTTTACCCTGATCGGCGCGACGACGCGTGCCGGACAGCTGACCACGCCGCTTCGTGACCGCTTCGGCGTTCTGCTCAAGTTGGAGCTGTACACCGTTGACGAGCTGGCTACCATCGTCCGCCGCAGTGCGGGCATTCTCGGACTGCCGATCACCGAGGACGGTGCAAAAGAGCTTGCCTCCCGTTCACGCGGCACACCGCGAATTGCCAACCGCCTGCTGAAGCGCGTTCGCGATTTTGCCCAGGTTGCGGGAAAAACCGCCATTGACCGCGAGATCACGGCTTATGCGCTCGGCAAGCTGGAAATTGACGAGCTCGGCCTT
>JAZODX010000193.1:0-4457 GCA_045597265.1 Eubacteriales bacterium
CCTCGATCCCGTGATTCGTCAGGTTGATCTGCCCGACAACCGCAAATGCATGATGGTTGACACCGTAGGCTTTATCAACAAACTCCCCCACGCGCTGGTCGAAGCGTTCAAGTCGACGCTTGAAGAAGCGCTGTCAGCCGATCTCCTCTTAATCGTCAGCGACCTATCCTCGCCCTTCTACAAGCAGCAAAGGGAGGTCGTCTACGATGTACTGAATCAGCTGGGCGCGCAGGGAAAGCCGGTTTTAGAGGTTCTCAATAAGTGCGACAAGGCCGAAATCGGCGCGATTATTGAGCCCGCCGACGCGGTTATGATTTCTGCCAGCACCGGCCGCGGCCTCGACAACCTTAAAAACGCTATTTCCGACCGCATTGCGGCTTTGCGCCACCCGGTCGAGCTGCTTATCCCCTACGACAAAGGAAATGTCCTTTCTGTTCTGCACTCGCAGGGGCAGGTGGAAAGCGAAGAATATCTGGAAAATGGCGTAAAAGTGGCGTGCCTTTTAGATGCAACGCTGTTTGCACGCGTAAACAAAATGCTGGAAAAATAAAAGATTGAGGGGGAGTTTTTTAAGGCGTGCATCCTAAAAAGCTCCCCCATTATGCTCTATGAAAACACATTCATCCAAAATCGTCATCCGACCAATCGAAACCAGACGTGAATGGCGGAATCTGATTCGCTTGTATCGGGGCGCCTTTCCGCGCGCCGAGCGAAAACCTGTCATTATCCTAATGTCCGCCTGGCGAAAGCGCAAAGCCGACGTTTGGTACGCGGAAAAAGTCTTACCGTGCGGAAAAACGCGCTTTCTGGGCTTTGCCATCACGCTGAACGGAAAAAAAGCCGTTATGCTGGATTACCTCGCCGTTTCTCCAAAGGAGCGCGGCAACGGTTCAGGCACTGCCTTCATCAAAACGCTTTTAAATACCTATGCGCCAAGCGGCTTCTTTGTGGAAATCGAAAGCATCTATGAAGAAAATGCATCGAATCTTGTTCAGCGTGAAAAACGGCGTCTATTCTATATCAGAAACGGCTTTCAACCGCTTCGTGTAACTGCGGACGTGTTCGGCGTTCAGATGGAGCTTCTGGGCGTGAATATGAAAATCGATTTTCAAGCCTACAATGCGTTTTACCGCGAAAACTATTCCCCCTTTGCTGCGAAATTCGTGCGGCCCCTCCCGCCGCCAAAATCTTTCAGATCGGAGGCCTGATCATGAAGCGGATTTCCTTCCTTCTTTTTATCCTTATCGCCCTTCACGTCCTCACGCCCGGCGCATACGCCTACACGAAGGACGATAAAATTCTCGCGCTTGAGCAATTCCGCGACTGTGCATTCGCGGCCGAATACGGCAATAACACAAGAAACTACACCGTTCGCTGGGACAAACCCATTCATGTGTATTTGGGCGGAAATTACACCGACGCCGACATTTCGTTTTTTTACAGCTTTATTTCGTATCTGATGGATAATATTAGTGGCATTCCGGAAATATGCATAACTCCCGTGGAATATCTCGCGGATGTTCGGATGTATTTTTCTCCCCTTAGCGATATGGGTCTTTATGCGTCGAATTACAGGGAAGGCAATTGGGGATTTTTTACTTTCTGGAACGATGGCGATCAAATCACAAACGCCGAAATCGCAATCGCCGCAGACGTCACCACGCAGGAGGTGCGCTTTCACCTGATCGCCGAAGAATTTGTCGGCGTACTTGGCCTCGCCAACGACCATTATCTCAATTACGACAGCATTCTTTTTGCGGATCAGAATGAAACCTACGCCCTCACAGAAGCCGACCGACTGATGCTCGAATTCCTCTATCACCCGAACATCCCCGCCGGTCTTACCTGGAGCGAAATTGAACCTCTGCTTCTGGATATGTATTGATCAAAAAGAAAGGGTGCAAAAAAATGGATTATCTGGATATCGCAGCCGCCCGCGAGTCCTGCCGCGCCTACAATAGGTTAAGACCCGTTGAAGATGAAAAGCTCGGAAAGATTCTGGAAGCCTTTCGCCTCTCCCCCTCCGCCTGCAACGCCCAGCCTTATCACCTGACCGTAGTCAGAGGCGAGAAAAATCAGGCTGTGGCCAGAGCCTGCATGGGCATGGGCATGAACCGTTTTGCAGCGGACGCACCTGTCCTTCTCGTCCTTTCCGAGGACAATTACAACAAGACCGCCGCTCTCGGCTCAAAAGTCAAGGGCAACGATTACCGTTCCATCGATATCGGTATCGCAGCCGCCCAGATCTGCGCCGAAGCCACTTCTATCGGCCTTTCCACCTGCATCCTCGGCTGGTTTGACGACGACAAGCTGCGCGCGCTTTTAGGCCTCGATAAACCCGTTCGCCTCGTAATTACCCTTGGCTATGCCGCGGACGGCGATAAGCTGCGCGAAAAAAAGAGAAAAGATATGGATGCGCTCGTGAGTTTTACAGAGTAGTTTTTTTCGCCTGACAACAAAATGCTGAGCAGCTGCCGCTGCCGGCGGTGGTTATACGGCATATGCACCTCACCTCATAATACTGCCGGAGAGAAAACCAATACTGCGGTTTTCTTACTGAATAAGGAGGGCGCCTTATGGAGAAATAATTTCCATCCACAACCAGCAAGCCGGAAAAGGGCAAAATCATTATCCTCTTTTTCAGCTGGATTTGGTGTTTTGTTCTTTTACCCATGTACATGCCCTTTCTGGGAGATGGTCTTTGGGAACAGCGAGAATACAGCGTATGGCTTGAGATCGGCTACCACGCTGCCAACGGCCTTCTGATGTTATGGGTACTCTTCAGCTATCTTAAGGATGAATGGTTTATGGTGACAACCGATTTTCGTTTTTATGCAAGCCACGCAGCCATGACCGTAGGCCTGGTTCTGATCGCGGAACTACTGCTGCTGGGCGCGCTAAAGTTTTTCGGCTTTGATATCGCCGATATGCTGGAAAGCCTCCCGGTGGTAGAAATGGCTGTCAGCCAGACGCCTCTGTTGCTCATTTCTCTTAAACCGATTCTTGGCACCATTGTCCTGTCGGTCTTCGCGCCCATCAGCATCTGCGCTTTGTACTACTGCTTTGCCTTTGCGCCGATATGCTATAAAAAGCCTTGGCTGGCCTATCTGTGCATACCTGTTATTACGCTTATTCCGTCGATCATTGATATTCTTTGGCGAGGTGAAGTAAAACACGTGCTCAGCAGTTATCTTGTGCAGCTTCCCGTTCATCTTTTGATGTGCTGGTCCTATCAAAAGACGGATAACGTGTGGACGCCCCTGATTTCGCTGGCAGCGGTGAATCTGCTTGCATCTGCCATATTTTTCGTTATTCCGTTTTTCCTGCATATGTCCTTTCTCTTGCTGTAGTTTTCGTCTGATTCACAGCGCGCGATAGAGTGAAAGGGATAAACTTGAATTTGACGAAGGAGTGTGCAAACATGAATTTTTATGAATTAGCAAAATCCCGATATTCAGTTAGAAAGTTTAAGCCCGATGCCGTTGAAGAAGAAAAGCTCAATAAAATCATTGAAGCAGGACGAATCGCACCTACGGCTTGCAACTTCCAGCCCCAGCGTGTGTTTGTTGCTAAAAGCAGCGAAGCACGGCAGAAGTTGAAGAAAGTTTGTGCGTGTACCTTTGATGCTCCCGTAATATTAGTCGTTTGCTATGACATTGAGAAAAGTTGGAAAAACAAACTGATGCCCCCGTATCAGTCTGGAGAAACCGATGCGTCTATTGTAGCAACCCATATGATGCTTCAGGCTTGGGAATTGGGAATCGGTTCTTGTTGGGTTGGTTGGTTCAATGAAGCAAATGTACGAAAAGAACTGAATCTTCCCGACAATTTGGTTGTCTCTTGTCTGCTGCCTATGGGCTACGCATCAGAAGAAGCAAAGCCGTCAAAAGACCACAACTCTTATTTAGACATCAACGAAACCGTAATGGTAATTTAATCTCGCAAATTCCAATTTGTCGAACAGTCAAAAAAGACGAGTCTCTCTGATTGGGACAATATCGCTCATGTAAGATTATAACAATTTGCATACAGGACGGGAAACCCGTCCCCTACAGGAAGAAATCAGTTTCTTCACTATGTAGGGGACGGGTTTACCGTCCCGAAAATTCTAATCTTTTCGTGATGATTAAGAGCAATCAATGACCAGACTCCGTTTAAGGCGCCTCTATTTTTTATCCCTTTACGCCGCCTAAAACCATACCGGTTACAAAGTACCTTTGCAGGAACGGATACACAATCAGAATGGGAAGCGCCGAAACCACGGTGATGGCGCAGCGGACAGTTACCGGCGTAGATTTGCTCGCGCTGGTAGCGGCAAGCGCGTCTACAGAGGTATTGGCTGCATTGGTCGTGTTCATAGAGGTCGCAAGCTTCATTTTCAGAAGGTATTGTAACGAATACAGGTTCTTTTTGCTGCCGTTATACAGCTGCGTATCGAACCACTGGTTCCAGCTGCC
>JAZODX010000194.1:0-17820 GCA_045597265.1 Eubacteriales bacterium
CGAAACCGATAGGTTTCATATCACTTTCGCAAAGCGAAAATATCACGCTGACTTTAGTCAGCATATCACTTATCAGACAAAAAGAAAGAGAAGACTCGTTATGATACGAATCTTCTCTTTTCTGTTGTTAGTGGGTTTGGGCTACTGCCCAAGTGCATTTGTACTTACAAATGCGATGCTGGTTCTTAACTGAATTTGAAAGAATTTTATTTTCTCCGATAAAAACAACACACTTTTGCGCGTCGGCCTTTTGCCTGAGTGCCCGTTTCGATGCGGTGAGGTGGCCGTGGCGGTGGAATTTCAGCGAACGATTTTGCATTCGGCGAGAACGATTCCGTATTGACTTTTTTGGGGGGAGCGGATATAATGGAAATGGATATTTTATCAAGGAAAGGATTTTCCCATGAAAAACTTAACCGCCCTTTCATTTTCATCCGAAACCGGAAAGCGTCTGCGCAATGCGGACGGGGAGACCGTCTTCTTTGCCGAGAAAAAAGCGTACGGTGACGAATTCGTCTTTACGGCTGACGTTGGTTTTTCGGGCGAGGATTACTTCGTACTGGAATACCGCTGTCTCGGCTGGCTCCGCCCGTCGATTTACCGCCAGCCCTTTATCCTTGCCACCGACCGGGACGGCACGCTGCGTCCCCTCGTTTGCTATGACGATATTGTCTCGGACGGACGGAAGTACACCGTCGTGGCGAAGGCCGGGGACTGGGATATTGCCTCGATCTCGCTGACCCTGCATACCGGACACCGCCCCGAGGCGGAGTTCACCGTTTCCGCAATGTATTTCTGCACCGAGGAAGAGCTTCCCGTGTATTGCGCGGCAGACGTGACGGCCGAGGCCGCCGATTATACCGTGATCGACCTCTCGGACAAGCTGAACCGCCGCTTCTCGGCGGACGGCTTTGACGTCCGTCTCGGCGGCGGTCGATTCTTTGACCGCGAGGCCGTCTCGCTTGGCGGCATTCCGTTCAGGGTCAGCACGAGCGGAAACAACTGCATCGCTCCCCCGCCGCCTCCGGCCGAGAACGACGATATCATCAGCAACTTCGGTGTGCCGGCCAAGCGCCGCCTGTGCAGGCCGGTCAGCCGGGACGGCGAGACGGTAATCGATCTGCACAAATCGGTCGCAGAAATCTTTTTCCTGCTTTCCATCGAAGGCAAGCGCTATCAGAGATGCGGCTTTGCCAGCGGATCGACCATTCTTGGCAGCTATGGAAAAGAGGTTACCCTCCCGCTCTTCATCGATGACATCGAGGGCTTTGCGGTTGAGGTGGTGTACGCCGACGGCAGACGCGATCTCGCCCTTCCCTACAACGTCACGGCGGGTAAGCACGGTCTGACGGGAGACGTCAGCCTTTACGCCGTTCCCGCCGACGGCAGTGAGGTAGCGCAGGTGATTTTCCGCAACCGTTCCATCGACAGCGATTATTCGCTGATTGCACTTACGGTAAACGAGAGCACCGAGCGCCGCTTCCCCGATTTGCTGATTCCGACCGCTCCCGAGAAGATTGTCCGTCAGGTGGAAGACGTGCGGAGTATTTCGCTTGCCGACGACCGCCTCATCCTCCAAAACGGTGCGCTCAAAATGGGCTTTGACCTCTCGCGCGGTCTGTATCTGGATACCTTTGAGAACGCCTTCACCCCCGTATTTAGCTTCACCCCCGGTTCTCTGGTCAAAATCCGCCGCGGGGAGAGCGTTTTCTCCGATTTCGCAACCGAGTCGGCCACCCTTGACGGCGAGAAGGTAAGCGTTACCCTCCGCGGTGCCGATCTTCTGCTGTACGTCACGGCCACGTTTGACGGAGCGCACAATATTCTCTGGCAGCTTGAGGCGAAGAACACCACCGACGCTGCCTTCCGCTGCGGTATCCTTTTCCCCGCCGTTTCGGGTGTGGAATACGAGAACCGCGCCGACGGCTGGTATTTCATGCCGAAGTATCAGAACATCAACAGCAACGAAACGGTTTACGTCTACGAGGAATCGGCGCCCTCCTATCCCATGCAGTTCTTCGACGTCTACAGTCCCGCACAGCAGGGCGGTCTGGCGGTGACCACGCGCGAGCGTGAGCTGATCGTCAGAAAGTATGCACTGGAGAAAAAGGACACCATTGCCTTTTTCGTCGAGTATCCCGAGATGTACTGCGAGATCGGTGCGGGCGAATGCTTCACCGCCTCTCCCACCCTCATCACGGCTCACGAGGGTGACTGGCGTGCCTCCTTTGCCATCTATCTGGATTGGCTGAAGTCGTGGTACGTGCCCTACCGGTGCCAGGACAAGAAGTGGTATCGCCAATGCTTCTGGCTGCTGGCCGAGATCACCGATTTCTTTGAGACGGATGAGTTTACCCAATTCCCCATCTGGTACGATAAAGAAAAGAACAAGTTCAATTATCTCGACATCCTCGAGGAGCAGAAGGAGCTCTCGGGTGCGTATCCCGATATTCTCCATATGTGGGCCTGGTCGAATCGCTTCCTGCCCGATGGCACCTTTATTCAGAAATGGGGCAATTACGGTCAGAGTGAATACGACGATTATGGCGGACTTGAGCAGTTCCGCGGAGCGCTCCACGAATTTATGGAGAAGAAGGGCGTGAAGTCCTCGGTTTATCTCCATCCCACTCTGCTGACCAATATCTACCCGCAGTTCAAGGAATACGAGCATCTCCGGGTGCGGAACGAAAAGAACGATTATATCCATATCGGCAACCACTCTTACCGGATGTGTCACGCCAATGACGACTGGCGCGAATATGCCCTGTCCATGTATCCGCGCGTCTGTGCCGAGCTGCAGGTGCCGATCCTGTATGTGGATGAATTCAGCCTGCGCATCGAGAACCGCTGCTATGCGGACGATCACGGTCACGAGGTTCCCTCCAACCTCCTCAAGACCGACCGTGACTTCATCACCCGCCTCAAGGACAGTGTGCCCGAGGATCTTATCCTTTACGGCGAATATGCGGCGGTTGACGTCAACGCGCGGTATATCGACTGCAATATTTCCTATTCGATCCTTGACACGATTGTGGATATGATCGAGACGGCATGGCACGCGTCAGACGGTGACGATCGCATGAGCCGCGTCATCACCGATATGTACCGCTTTGCCTTCCCGGGCATCGTACAGCTGGTTCTGCCGATGGCCATGCGCAACCTGTCCTGGCATCCGCAAAAGTTCATCTTCTTCAACGGCGAGGCCATCTACGATTCCTTCTGGGATCTTGAGGAATCGGCGGGACACGAATTCACCTGCCATGCCTACCGCCTCAAGAAGAAGTATGCCGACTGCTTCTCCTCCGACTGTCCCGAGACGATGGTGGATACCCTCTCTCCCGCCATCTGTGCCAACCGCTTTCCGGGCGAGAACCGCGAGGTTTACACCGTCTACAACCGCGCCTATACCACCTTCCGCGGTCCCGCGCTCCGCGTGCCGCATAAGGAAGGTGCGGTGTATTACGACGCATGGAACGACGAGCCGCTGAAGGTTGACATCCACGACGGCGTGGCAGACGTCTATCTGACCGTCCACGCCCAGAGCATCGGCTGTATTGCCATTTCCGAGTAAGTGTAAAAAATCCCCGACGGAGTACTCCGTCGGGGATGTCTTTTTTGTCGGCGCTTCGTGCCGTGCTTGCTTGGCTCAATCCTCGTGCGTGAAGGCCTCCCACGGCACGTTGACCGTCTTGTTCTGATTGATCAGCTCGTCAATGTGCAGCAGGAGCGGGAAGTCCTCTGCCTTCGCCCGACCGCGCTCGATCAGGGCGCGGACGGCGTCTGCGGTGCGGGTCGAGATGACGATCGATTCGAGGGTGGTCCCCTTGAGGGTCTCCATTGCCTCGTCGAAGGACATACCCGTGCCGAGCAGAGTACCGATCTTACGGGTACGGCCGCCGTAAACGGTAACGTAGAGGTCGCCGGCGCCCAGTGAGAGCTGCTCGGGACGACCGCCGCAGAGGTCGAGCAGAAGGGTCATCTCACGGATCGACTGACCGAAGATTGCCGCCTGCGAATTGTAGTGCAGAACCTCGCGTCCCTCGCGGGCGTAGGCCAGACCGACCGCCAGGGTAACGCCCAGCGCATACGCATTCTTGAGCGCAACGGCACATTCAACGCCGCGCACGTCGGTGGAGAGACTGATGTGATAATAATCGGTGGCAAAAAGTGCCTTAATGGAGCGCAGCAGCTCCATGTCGCGGCCGCAGAAGGTGACCTCGGTCGGGTCGAGATCGGCCAGCTCGTAGCTGGTGCAGGGGCCTCCGACCGCATTGAAGCGGATGGAGGTCTTGCCGAGCGCGGCGGCGCGCTCCTCCATGATCTCGGGATAGGAAACCATCGAGCCGTCGGGATAGGCAATCATGCCCTTGGTGATCGACAGCACGACGGCGCCGTCCGGGATGCGCGGGATGACGGTGTCAAGGAACCAGTCAAGGCCGAAGGACGAAACGCCGCAGATGAGCAGATCAGCGCCGTCAATCGCGGTATCGTATTCCTCAAACTGGTAGAAGGAAAGGTCGCCCTGCGGGAAGGGGCGCTTGAGGGTGAGATGCTCGCCCGTTGCGCGTGCGTGGTCGATGATGGCACGGTCAAGCGGGGTGCCGACGTAGCGGATGGTGTGGCCGTTGTGAATGGCGGGCCAGGTAATGGACGAGCCCATCATGCCCGAGCCGATAACGGTAATGATTGCCATAAAAGAAAACCTCTTTTCAGTATATTTTTCATGGAATAGTATACCATGTTTCGGTCGGTCGTGCAAGCGTTGGCGAAAATATTGCAAAACGCGTCAGAATTCTCTTCAAACTCGCGCAAAACCGATCAAACCCGCGCATTCGGATGGGGTTCGGTTGTGCGAAGAAAAAAGTGCAAAAATGAATTAAAATTTTTTGTGAATTGCAAAAAATCCCTTGCAATCGTGCAAAAAATGCGGTATAATAACAGTTACTATCTGCTTGAAGTGCAAAAAAATGAATCAGAGGAAATTTTATCATGCAAAACCAGCCCAAAAAGCGTGCCGACGATATCCGCGTGGAGTTTTCCCCCGCGACCAATCTGATTGAGCAGGCGTCCTACCGTTACAGCCTGCAGGAGAGAGAGACGCCCAATCTCTACCGTTATCTTTACGATTATGAATCCATTCCGAAGGTTTCCTTCAATCACCGCTTCGTGCCGGTGAATATGCCGAATGAGATCTGGATTACCGATACCACCTTCCGCGACGGCCAGCAGTCGACCTCTCCCTTCTCGGTTGAGCAGATCGTGCATCTCTTCAAGCTGCTCCACAAGCTGGGCGGCCCGAAGGGACTTATCCGCCAGAGTGAATTTTTCGTTTATACCGAAAAGGACCGCCGTGCGGTGGAGGAATGCATGGCGCTCGGCTTTGACTTCCCCGAGGTCACGAGCTGGATCCGTGCGAGCGAAAAGGATTTTGAGCTGGTCAAGTCGCTCGGCATCAAGGAAACCGGCGTTCTGGTTTCCTGCTCCGACTATCATATCTATAATAAGATGGGTCTGACGCGTAAGTCGGCCATGGACAAGTATCTCGGCGTCGTGCGCCAGGTGCTTGAGCGCGGTATCCGCCCGCGCTGTCACTTTGAGGATATCACCCGCGCCGACTATTACGGCTTCGTCGTGCCCTTTGCCGAGGCGCTCGTCCGTCTGGGTGAGGAGTACGATACCCCCATCCGCATCCGTGCCTGTGATACGATGGGCTACGGTGTCACCTATCCCGGTGCGGCGCTCCCCCGTTCGGTGCCGGGCATTATCTACGGTCTGCAGCAGTATGCCGGCGTGACCAGCGATATGTTGGAGTGGCACGGGCATAACGACTTCTATAAGGTGGTCACCAACGCCTCCACCGCATGGCTCTACGGCGCCTCGGGCGTCAACTGCTCCATGCTGGGCATCGGCGAACGTACCGGCAACTGCCCGCTTGAGGCAATGGTAATCGAGTACGCATCCCTGCGCGGCACGACCGACGGCATGGATCTGCCCACCATCACCGAAATTGCCGAATATTTCGAGCGGGAAATCGGCTACGAGATTCCGCCCCGCACCCCCTTCACGGGCCGAAACTTCAACGTCACCCGCGCCGGTATTCATGCCGACGGTCTGCTCAAGGACGAGGAGATCTACAATATCTTCAACACCGCCAAGCTGCTCGGCCGTCCCGCCGCCGTCGCCGTCGATTCGCACAGCGGCCTTGCCGGTATTGCGCACTGGATCAACGGCTATTTCCGCCTCTCGGGCGAGGACACGGTAGATAAGCGCGCCCCCGTCGTTGCGGCTATGAAGGCACTGGTTGACGCCGAATATGCCGCCGGACGCAACACCGTCATGGGCGACCAGGAGCTGGAGAATATGCTGATGCAGTGCGATTACGACGAATACACCCGCCTCTCGCACATCCATGTCAAGCATCACGAATAAAAAACGCCGTTCCCGATCACGGAAAGGACCCTTGCGGCAAAATGCCGCAAGGGTCCTTTTCGATGCATTTCGGATCGGTGGCTTATCTCTCACCCCATGTCCGCGCCTTCTTTTGTGTAATGGCAAAAAAGCCAAGGCAGAGAACGATCTGCGTCAGGGAAGAGATGGGGGTGGCAAGGCCGATGCGGAACAGAGAGACCGGTGAGCATTGGCTCATCCGGAAGGAAACCGGGAGCCGAATACAGATGCCGCCGATAATCCCCTGAATCATGACGAAGGTGGTGTTTCCGCAGCCGTTAAAGTAGCCCATGAAGCAAAACAGAAAGGCGGTAAGCACGCAGTCGATTGCGTAGGCCTTGAGGTATTCGGCGGCCGGCGCGATAATCGACGCTTCCTCGGCAAAGATTCCTGCGAGGATATCGCCGTGGAAGAAGGAAAAATAACCGATGGCAAGACCGACTGCGAGGGAAGATGCGATTCCGTACCAAAGCGCTTTTTTGGCGCGGGCATATTTCTGCGCTCCCATATTCTGTGCAACGAATGCCGACATGGCCTGCATAAAGGCGGAGGGAATGAGCATGATGAAGGCACACACCTTCTCGGCAACCCCGATGCCCGCCGATTCGGCAAGGCCGAGATCGTTGACGATTGCCAGAATGGCAAGAAAGGAAAAGCTGACGAGCAGGTCCTGAAGCGCAATCGGGGTCCCCAGACGCAGAATCGATCGGATATACGTCATTTTCGGGCGGAGGCAGCTGCGTGAAAACGAGAAAGGAAGACTGCGCTTTTGGATGATACAAAGGGAGAGCAGAACGCTCATTGCCTGGGCAAAAACGGTTGCGAGAGCGGCACCGGCCGCCCCCATGTCAAAAACCGCAACGAGCAATAAATCGCCAAGAATATTCAGCACACAGGCAATGGCAACGGTGAGCAGGGGAATTGTGGAATCGCCAAGTCCCCTGAAAATGCTGCCGACCAGATTGTAGGCAACGATAAACAGCATACCCGCCGAGCAAATTGCCACGTACCAAACGGTGTGTGCAAAAGCTTCGGCCGGAGCGTGCATGACTGAGGCAAGGGCAGAGGACGAGAGGAGCATGATAAGGGTGACCACCACGGAAATGATTCCGAACAGAATGATTCCGCTCCCGATAATCTCCCCGGCCTCTTCCCGCTTGCCTGCGCCGATTTTTTCACCGACGTAGACGGTCAGACCCATGGCAAGGCCGGTGATGACGACGGTAAGCGTCATCATAATCTGGCTTCCGGTGGAGACGGCCGAAACGAATACGTCTGACAGACTGCCGCCGAATCGGCCGACGATCAGCAGGTCAACGGCGCCGTAGGTTGCCTGCAAAAAAAGTGCCAGCAAAACCGGTGCGGCAAAACGAATAAGCGGAAGGAAAATATTTCCCTCGGTGAAATTTTGTGTTTTGTGCATAAGGCGATCTCCTCCTCGAAAAAAGCGCCGGATAAGGAACCGCACAAACACAACCGTCTTCTCCGGCCGCACGGTATACGCCGTGCCTGCCCTCCGACAAAAGGATTATGCGACATCTTATCCGGCGCTGTATATACGTTCTACAGCATCCTCCGATGAACGAGAAGATTATACCACAAATTAATCCGTTTGTCAAATCGGAAAATTCGTATTTGGAATTAATTTGCGCGGCGAGAATTTCTTTGTTCGCCATGTGAAATGAAATATCCTTATTTATCGGTTAGAATCATATCACACTTCTGCAAGTAAATCAAGAAGTAAGCTTTGTATATCCCAATGATGCATCGCCTACGGCGATATGATGTTTCAGGATGATATTGTTCCACTGCGTTCCGCAATGATGCGATATTTGCCCCAGCGTGCCGTCAGGCACACACCATTAGGCGAAGCCGTCATCATTGGCAAAGCCAACATCATTTGCCGAAGGTAAACATCATTCAAAGAAGCCTGATTTGTCAGACAGACAAATCAGGCTTCTTTGTTGGTGGGGGAAGGTGGATTCGGACCACCGAAGTCAGTGACAACAGATTTACAGTCTGCCCCCTTTGGCCGCTCGGGAATTCCCCCATATTGAGTTCGTGTCGCAAGGTAGGTGGAGCTGGTGACAGGAGTCGAACCTGCAACCTGCTGATTACAAATCAGCTGCTCTGCCATTGAGCCACACCAGCGTGTCTCATGCGACTGTCATATTATATCACGGTCGCGTGGGTTTGTCAAGTCCTTTTTTGAAATTTTTCGAAGAAACTTTTTCCGAGTGCCGCAATTCTCCTTTGCGATTCGGGGAGGAGGTGTCAGGGGCAGATCACGCGTGGCCGTCCATGAGTGCGCGGTATTCGTCGTAGCTGCAGATACAGCGGACGGCGGCGAGCAGGGCGGTGGCGGACATACCGGGCGGCAGAGAGAGGGCGGCGGCGAGGGCGTCGCGGCGTGCCTGGCTGTTCTCGCCGCCCGAGAGACCGTCGAGATAAAAATCGGTTTTCGAGAGGGGATTTTCGGCGGCGCGGGCAGCGGCGTTCGGGTCGGCATAGGGGGTGAAGAGGGCGCGAAGGGTTTCCGCCGCGATGCCCTCGACCCCGAGAAGCCCGGCCTTGGATGCGGTTTTCTTGCGTTTTTCCTTTCCCGCAACGGCGGGAGTATAGAGATCAATGATTTTCTCGGGCGGAAGTGCCGAGTGGATAAAGCCGCGAATCACCTTGCCCGCGCCGTCCGAATCGGTCAGCACGATCACGGGAGTTGCGGCGGCCAGGCGGCGGATCAGCGCCAGCTTTTCCCCGCGGTTGAAGATACCGAAGCCGTCGGTGCGCACGATCTGTGCGTCAATCACCCGAGACAGGGTCTCGCGGTCATATTTTCCCTCAACGATGACGGGATAGGGAATACAAAGCTTTTCCTGTTCCACGGTTTTCCTCCCGATTTCCCATAAATTTTTCCCAATTCCCTTTTGTGTTCCCACACGGAAGAGATCTCTGTTATGCAGGGCGGGGCCTTGGTCCCACCGCTTGAAAGAGTTCGAACCGGCGGGAGCGAGCCCTACGGCAAAATTGCTTATTTCCGGACAGCGGGACACGTTGTCGAATTGGGGGATTTGTTTACAGCGCGCACACCAGCCGTTCAATGGCGGTATAGCCCTGCGGGGACAGCTTGAGTGCCGCGTCGGCCTCGGCGCAAAGCGTGATTGCGCGGTGGAGGCGTGCGTCGTCGAGCTTCGCAGAGGCGCGCTGATAGAGCCCCACCTTGTATGCGTGCAGTCCGGTCGCGCCGGCAATTTCCTCGGGGCGGCGGCCCTCTGCGGTCAGCAGACGGACGCTGAGCATATCGCTCCAGGTACGGATGACCTCACCCAAGAGCAAAATCGGGTCGGTGCGGCGGTGGCGAAGGATGGCAAGCGCGGCCAGCGCGTCGGCGCGGCGCCCCTCCATCACCGCATTGCCAAAGGCAAATGCGTCGTATTCAATGCCCGCACAGGAAACCTCGCGGATGTCCGCCTCGGTAACCGTATTCCGACCGTGGGCAAGGACGTAAGCGCTGAGCTTGTCAATCTCGGCACTCAGCGTGAACATATCGCGCCCACAGTAATCGATGAGGAAGGCGGCAATCTCGGGTGCGGCATTCACGCCGCTGTGCGTAAAATGGCGGACGATCCACCCGGCCAGCTTGGCGGGGGTGACGCGGTCGTAGCGCACGGGGGTGAGAGCTTCGGCCAACCGAGAGAAAAGCGTGGAGGGACGCCGGGGCAGGAACCCCACGTCGATGCCCTCCTGCGGAACGACGACGATGAGACAGTTGTGCGGATAATCCCCGAGGGTGTCAAGCAGTGAGCAGAAGCGCTCGACGTCGGGTGCGCGGAAGGCGCTCAGATTCATGCCGGTCAGCACCACCAGCTTGCGCTCCTGCATCATGGGCAGGGGGGTGAGTGCGTCGAGCAGGCGGGCGGGGGTATAATCCAGTGCGTCAAGGCGGATTTCGTTGAAGGGGGCAAAGGTCGGATCGGGAATCAGCACCTGCCGCGCGGCTTCAACGGCGTGGTATTTCAGGTAATCCTCCTCCCCGAACAAGAGGTAGCCCTGCGCGGGGGTTTTCGCCAGCGCACGGCGGTATTCGGCGTCGGTGAGGACGGTCAGCGGGCCGCTCACTGCTCCTCGCTGCGCAGGGTGGGCAGCGTTTGATGGGCAAGCAGCTCGTCAAGCGAGGCGTCGGCAGCGCTGATTTCGAGGGTGAATTTGTTGCGCTCCACCCGTGCACCCCGCACCTCGACGGTATAGTCCAGATAGATAAAGCCCGATTCCAGCAGCTCGTTGATCACGCGGAAGGTGCGAACGCAAAGCTCGAAGGGCATATAGGGGGTCTGATACGCGCAGATGTGCTGGCGGCCCTGCTCGAAAATCAGCACCGTTTCCACCGTGCCCTCGCGCATCATGGTCACAAGGCCGGGATTGTCCCGATCAAAGGAGAGGCGGGTGAGCGCTCCCTCCATGCCGGTCAGCTCGGTTTCGGCATATTCCACCGTGACGCGGCCGTTATCGATCCGCAGGACGCCGGCGCTGGAGAGCTCGAGGGTGTCGTCAAGCGGCTCGTTTGCGCTCATCTCCGCACCTTTTTCCTCCAGATCACGGCGCACCTGATCGAGCATCATCTCGGATACGGCAATCTGTCGGCTTGTGATTTTGATTTGAATTTTATTTTCTTTCATGACGGTCTTGATCTTGCTCCCGATAAGTTGATGAGATAAGTATACCATAAAACGGGGCAGATTTCAATACGCAATCGCTTTCGACGGAGAAAAGAAGAAGGTGATCAGAGCAATTCTGTTTTTTTGCGCATATTTTTCTGTATTTCTCACACAATATTGCTGATCACAAAAAAAGGATGGCGATATCATGCGAGAATTTACCTATACCATCAAAGATGAACACGGCGTGCACGCGCGGCCGGCGGGGCTTCTGGCCTCCTCGGCAAAGGCGTATACGGCGGCGATCACGGTTGAATGCAGAGGAAAGACGGCGGACGGCAAGCGCCTGCTTTCGCTGATGAGCCTCGGCGCACGGTGCGGCGACACGCTTCGCTTCCGAATCGAGGGGGACGACGAGGAATCGGCGGCCGACGCACTTCGGCGCCGCTGCGAAGAGGTGATCTGAGCCGTGCGCAATATCGGAGAGAGCAAAATTCTGCAGGGGGTGGGCATCGGGGAGGGAACGGCGCTGGGCCGCCTGCATCTGCTGACCTCTGCGGTGCGGAGCGTACAGGCGCGGGCGGGAACGTCGGAGGACGAGGCTGCTCGCTTTCGGGATGCACAGGAACGCGCGCAGGCGGCGCTGAAGACCCTTTACGCCGAATCACGCGCCGAGGTGGGGGAAGAGGCGGCGCAGATTTTTGCCGTCCACGCCATGATTGCCGCAGACGAGGATTTTACCGAGCTTGTGCTTGAGCGCATCGGAGAAGGAGAGAGCGCCGAGGGGGCGGTGATCGAGGCAGCTGAGGCGCTTTCCGCCCGCTTCCGCGCGATGGACGACGATTATCTGCGTGCCCGCGCTGCCGATTTCACCGACATTGCCGCCCGTCTCTGCGACATTCTCGGCGGGGAGCCGGCAAGCGGTCGGACATTGCCCGATTGGGAGGAACCGATTATTCTCGCCGCGTACGATCTCACGCCGTCCGAGACGGTCGGACTTGACCGCTCCCGCATTGCGGGCTTTGTGACGGGGGCGGGAAGTCCCGGGTCACACACTGCTATTCTGGCACGAAGCATGGGATTGCCCGCGCTCGTCGGTGCGGGAGTGCTTGACGTGACGCTGGAGGGCAGGAGAGCTCTGCTTGATGCGCGGACGGGGCAGCTTACCCTTGATCCCGACGACGCGATGATTGCCGAACACCGTGCGGGAGAGGCGGCGCGTAGGCAGGCGGAGCGGGCGCGGGAGGCGCTGATTGCATTGCCCGCCGTGACCCGATCGGGTAAGGTGATTCAGCTCTGTGCCAATATCGGTCTGCCCGTCGAGGCGGAGCGCGCCGCCGCGCTGGGGGCCGACGGCGTGGGGCTGATGCGGAGCGAGTTTCTCTATCTCGGCCGTGAATCGGCGCCGGGCGAGGAGGAGCAGTTCTCGGCCTACCGTGCCGCCGCCGAGGCGCTGGGCGAGCGGACGCTCGTGATCCGCACCCTCGATATCGGTGCAGACAAGCAGGTGGAATATCTGGGACTGCCGCCGGAGGAAAACCCCGCCCTCGGTCTGCGCGCGATTCGGCTTTGCCTGGTGCGACGGGAGTTGTTTCGCTGTCAGCTCAGAGCAATCTGCCGTGCGGCGGGAGAGCGGCCGGGACAGATTGCGGTGATGTTTCCCATGATCAGCACGCTGGGCGAGTTTGACGAGGCAATGCGTGAGCTGCGGGCGGTGCAGGACGAGCTTCGCGCGGAGGGGACGGCGATTGACGGGGAGATTTCGGTCGGTATGATGGTCGAGACCCCGGCCGCCGCGATTCTGGCCGACGTCTTTGCCGAGCGGGCCGCCTTTTTCTCCATCGGCAGCAACGATCTGATCCAATATACCCTCGCGGCCGATCGGCAGAACGCGGCGGTGGCAGGGCTTGCCGAGGGGGCACATCCTGCCGTTCTCTCGCTGATTGAGCGGGCGGCGGCCGCTATTCACCGTACGGGCGGCTGGTGCGGGATCTGCGGTGAGCTGGCCGCAGACCCTGCGCTGACCGAGACGCTGATCGCACTCGGCGCCGACGAGCTCTCGGTTTCCCCCTCCCGATTGCTCCGCATCAAGGAGAGCATCCGAAACTGTCCGTGACGGCATCTGCGGCGAAACGTCGTCTCTACGGAGAATGCGCAAATCCGAATTCAATCCTCACACGAAAAGGAAGTTACCTCTATGTTCAAACGAAAGCTTTTTGCCCCGATGACGGGCACTGCGGTTGCTCTCTCCGGTGTTCCCGACGAGGCCTTTGCCGGGGGAATGCTCGGCGAGGGGCTTGCCATTGAGCCGGACGACGGCCACGTCCGTGCACCGGCCGACGGCGTGATCGAATCGGTTGCCGATACCCGGCACGCCTATACCTTTCACACCGATGACGGCTTGGACGTACTCGTTCACGTCGGCATTGACACCGTATCGCTCGGCGGCGCTGCCTTTACCTCCCTCGTCCATGCCGGAGATCGCGTCCGCACGGGGGATATCGTCGCCCACGCCGATCTTTCCGCCATCCGTGCCGCCGGGCTTCCGACCGTGACCCCCGTTCTGATTGCCAATCCCGACGTTCTGCGCGATCTCGGCTTTAGCTACGGGCATACCGACGCCGGGAAATCCCCCATTATCACCTACCGCAGTAAATAAAAATCTGCACTGTCTAACGCCGGAAAGGAGCGTACCCCGATATGTCAAACAAAAACTCCCGTGTGTTCAGCCTGCTTCAGCGGGTCGGACGCGCTTTCATGCTTCCCATTGCTCTGCTTCCCGTTGCCGGACTTCTCCTTGGCATCGGCGCGTCGCTGACCAATCCCGCCATGCTCGACGCGTACGGGCTGACCCGCTTTCTCGGCGAGGGAACGGTGCTCGGCGCCGTGCTGACCGTGATGGCACAGGTTGGTGATATCATCTTCGCCAATCTGCCCATTCTTTTCGCTATGGGGGTTGCGCTCGGGCTTGCCGAGCAGGAAAAGGGAACGGCAACCCTCTCGGCCGCCATTGCCTTTTTCGTCATGCACCAGACCATCCACGCTCTGCTGATGCTCTCGGGGAAGCTGGAGGAGGGGGCCATGCTGGAGGGTACCGTCGCCAACGTCGTCGGCATCGAGTCGCTGCAGATGGGCGTTTTCGGCGGGATCATCGTCGGCCTAGGCGTTGCCTGGCTGCATAACCGCTTCTATAAGATCCGCCTGCCCGATATTCTTGCCTTCTTCGGCGGCACCCGCTTTATCCCGATCGTCTCGACGGTTGCCTATATCGTCGTGGGCGTGCTGATGTATTTCCTCTGGCCTTTCATTCAGCAGGGAATCTTTGCGCTCGGCGATCTCGTGCTGAAATCCGGCTACGTGGGCACCCTCATCTACGGCTTCCTCGAGCGTCTGCTGATCCCCTTCGGTCTGCACCACGTCTTCTATCTACCCTTCTGGCAAACCGGCGTCGGCGGCTCGGCCGTCATCGACGGCACCCTCATCTACGGTGCGCAGAATATCTTTTTCGCCGAGCTTGCCTCTCCCGCCACCACTGCCTTCTCGGTAGAGGCAACCCGCTTCATGTCGGGCAAATTCCCGCTGATGATCTTCGGTCTGCCGGGCGCGGCCCTTGCCATGTACTCCTGTGCGCGCACCGAGCGGCGCAAGGCGGCCGGTTCGCTTCTGCTCTCGGCCGCACTCACGGCGGCGCTGACCGGCATTACCGAGCCGATTGAGTTCACCTTCCTCTTCGTTGCGCCCGTGCTCTATCTTATCCACTGCGTTCTGGCAGGCGCGGCGTATATGCTCATGCATATTCTCGGCGTCGGCGTGGGTATGACTTTCTCGGGCGGGCTCATTGACCTGACGCTCTTCGGTATCCTGCAAGGCAACGCCAAGACCAACTGGATCATGATCCCCATCGTGGGACTCGGTTATTTTGCCGTCTATTTCTTCCTCTTCCGCTATCTGATCCGCCGTCGCAATTACGCCACACCCGGGCGGGAGGCGGACGGCGTTGAGACCAAGCTCTACCGCCGTGCCGATTATGAGCGCAGAAAGGCAGGCGAGGGAGCGGGAGAGAGCGAGGTGCGGGATAAGTCGGCGCTGATTCTCGACGGCCTCGGCGGTAAGGGCAATATTGCGGGGCTCGACTGCTGTGCCACCCGTCTGCGCGTCACGGTGCTCGATCCTGCCCTGGTGGACGAGGGGCTTCTGCGCGAGTCGGGCGCAGCGGGAGTCATTCGGCGCGGAGACGGCGTTCAGGTGGTCTACGGTCCGCAGGTCGCGGTCATCAAAAGCGAGCTTGAGGAAAGAATGGCCGCCGAAGGGTGAAATTCACAATTTAGACTTGCTTTTTGCCGTCGTCTTATGCTATACTGTAAGCAAATCAGTATCCCGAAGGAGGCTTTTCCATGAAACGCAATCCGCTCGTTCCCGTTCTCTGCCGCGCGAAGCGCTTCGTGCGTGATTTCAAGCCCGAGCTGCGCGTAAAGGCGGTTGGGGAGATCGGCGTATACCCCGAAAAGGGGGCAGAGAAGCCTGTCGTCAACATGAAGCTGGATCAGGATTTCGCTGTTCCGCTGCTCAAGGCTGCCGCTGTCGTTCTGGCCATCGTGGCCATCGCGGAGCTGCTTGACGATTGACCGGATCGGTAAGGGTGCCGCGCATCTCGCGCGGCACCCTTCTGCGTGGAGGAAGGGGAGCGTATGAAAGACTATTCGGTGATCCGCTCAGACCGCCGAACGGCGGCCATTGAGGTTGCCGCTGACGGGCGCGTGACCGTTCGTGCACCGCGGGGAATGCGTGAGGAGCGAATTGCAGCCTTCGTCGAGGCACACGGGGACTGGATTGCCCGTGCCCGTACGCGGCAGGCGAATCGCGCGGCCGCACAGGCAGATCTCAGCGAGGCCGAACTGCGTACCCGTGCCGAGTGCATTCTGCCCGACCGCCTGGCGGAATGGGCAGAGCGGATGGGCGTCTCGCCTACCGGGTTCCGCGTCACGGGCGCGAAAAAAAGACTCGGCTCCTGCTCGGCGGAGAATCGGATCTGCCTCTCGTATCATCTGATGCGCTGGCCGGATGCGGTTGTGGATTACGTGGTGGTTCACGAGCTTGCGCATATCCGCCACAAGCATCACGGCCCGGCCTTTTATGCGGAAATTGCACGCTATCTGCCCGAATACCGTCAGGCACTCGCCGTTCTGCGCGGCCGTGCAGATGCACCGTCCGAATGAAAAGACCGCCCTTCTTGCCCGTGAGGGACAGAACGGCGGTCTTTTCGGTTTATTCGGCGGTCTGTGCGCGCTTGATGGAGCGGTTGAGCTCGATGACGAGATTGTCCGCCTCGGCGTCGGCAGTCAGGGGGATTTCGGCGAAGATTTCCCCGCCCTTTTTCGTGATGCGGAGGAGGACGTAGCGCACGGCGGCACGGTAGCCCTCGTCAATCGGCGCATCGACGAGTTCTGCCCGCTCAAGCTCGGCAAACGGACTGTTTGCCCAGACGTCGTCGGATTTCTGCTCGACGAGCGAGAGCAACCGGCGGCCGACCGAAAGCTGATCGGGATCAATGAGAATGGCCGAGAAGGCGTAGGTTGACGAGCGGGTTTTGCCGTCGCCTCCGCGCTTGGCGTGCTTGACGTCGGTGAACCAGAAGGAGCCGAAATACTGCGGCGTTCCGCGGCGCTTGGGACGGGGCGCGTCCTCGCTGACCTTGATGCCGGAGGAGCGGGAATGGTCGGTGATGAATCGGTCAACGAAGAGATCGGCAAAAATTTTTGCCTCCTGCTCGATACCCTCATCCACGTCTCCGTCCTTGACCTTTTTGCCGAAGGCGATAAAGAGAAGGACGAGTGCGGCGGCAACCAGCACGATGCCGACGGGGCGAAGCTCCCACAGCTCCCATCGCGAGAGCAGAACGATGCCGGCGGCACCGAGAATCAGCCCGACGGTAAGCAGGGGCTTGATTCCCTTTGCGGTAAAATATTTGAGATTGGTTTCACGGTTCATGGGCATATACCTCCCTGAGATTTTCTTCATTATAGCAGAGAAGACGGAGAATTGCAATAGACCGTTGGTTGAATAAATTATCCCCCGCGTTGAACGGACCAAAATCGGTCGCAAGAAGAGAATCGCCTCTTGTAATCGGGCCCGGAATATTGTATAATAATAGAAATACGGCACTATGGCGGAAGGAGGAGAAGAATGAAACGGCTGGTTGTGGGCATCCTTGCACACGTTGATGCGGGGAAAACGACGCTGTCTGAGGCCATGCTCTACCGTTCGGGAAAAATCCGACGGCTCGGGCGGGTGGACCATCGGGACACCTATCTGGATACCAATCCCATGGAACGCGAGCGCGGCATCACCATTTTCTCCAAGCAGGCGCGAATGACGGTGGGAGACACCGACTTCGTTTTGCTTGATACGCCGGGACATACCGATTTTTCGGCAGAGGCTGAGCGTACGCTCGGCGTGCTGGATTACGCCGTCCTTGTAATCAGCGGAACCGACGGCGTGCAGAACCACACGATGACCCTCTGGCAGCTTCTGCGCAGCTATCACGTGCCAACCTTCCTTTTCGTCAATAAAACCGATCTGCCCACCAAGGGAGAGGCGGCGCTTGCCGCCGAGCTTGCCGAGCGGCTGGATGCGGGCTGTCTGCCCTTTTTCACGGGCGAGCCGAAATCGGCACTGCACGAGCGGCTTGCGATGGCCGACGAGGCCTTGCTTGAGCTTTATC
>JAZODX010000195.1:0-3515 GCA_045597265.1 Eubacteriales bacterium
AAACTGTGCGTGCTGCATGGTGCTGCATCCGCCGTAGTAAAGATTGCCGAGCACGATTTCCTCGACGCCCGCATTCTTGGCAATGCCGTAGAGATATTCCATGGCGTCGGTCGAGAAGCTGTTGCCGATGGCAAGAATCTTCAGCGATTTCGGCGCCTTGGTGGCGGGCGCAGGTGCTTCGGTTTCGGGCGCCTCGGTGGTTTCGGGCGCCTCGGTGGTCTCTGGCGCCTCGGTGGTCTCGGGCGTCTTTGTGGTCTCGGGCGCAGCCGTCGTATCCGGATCAACGGGGACGGAGGGGGAAGCACAGCCGGTCAGTAGCAGAACACCGCAGAGCAGGATGAGCAGAAGAGAATGGAAGAGTTTCATGGTTTTCTCCTTTTATGCTTGAAGGAAATAACGGGCAGGGAAAGGATGCCGGGGAAAGAGAATAGATGGCGTTGCTCGCTTTAATTCCCTACATATAATAAGGATAACGCATTTTGAAAGAAAAAAATAGGGGAAAATCAATACTGCGTTGTGTCAAATCCATACTTTCCCGTCGGGGGTGTTCACGAATGGATCTGTCTGTGATCTTGAAGTTTTGTTCGGAAGAAGCAAACAGGGAAGGGGATTATCCATAGGTAAGTCCTTTTGTCCATATTCTCTTTCGCGACCTTGATGGGAAAATTTAAGCAGGAAACTTTCGTCGTTTTTTCAAAAAAAGCAAGATTATCCCACAACTTTGCCCGAATTGATAAAAAAATTGCAAATTCGCATCATTTTTTTTGCATAACCCCTTGACGAGATTTCGGAAAACAAGTATAATGATACTATTACACGCTTTAACGCGTTAAAAAGCTTATTTGTGTTTTTGGAGGTTACGTATGAACAGAGTCTATAACTTTTCGGCCGGTCCCTCGATGCTCCCCCTTCCGGTGCTGGAGAAAGCAGCATCCGAGCTCGTTTGCTATGGAGAAAGCGGTATGTCGGTTATGGAGATGAGTCATCGATCTCCCGACTACGAAGCCATTATTCAGGACGCAGAGAAAATGCTGCGTCAGCTGATGAATATTCCGGATAACTATAAGGTGCTCTTCCTGCAGGGCGGTGCATCCACCCAGTTTGCCGCCGTTCCGCTGAATCTGCTCCGCCCCGACGGCTATGCCGATTATATCGTGTCGGGTCAGTTCTCGGGCAAGGCCTTCACTGAGGCGCAGAAATACGGTGACGTGAAGATCGCCGCTACCTCGAAGCCCGATAATTTCACCTACGTTCCCGCTACCACCCGTGAATCCTTCCGCGCAGGTGCCGATTACGTGCACATCTGCTTCAATAACACCATCTACGGCACCAAGTTCCCCGAAATTCCCGATACGGGAGATATTCCGCTGGTTGCCGATATGTCCTCCTGCATCATCTCCGAGCCGGTTGACGTCTCGAAGTTCGGCGTGATCTACGCCGGTGCGCAGAAGAACATGGCCCCCGCAGGCCTGACGCTGGTCATCGTCCGCGAGGACTTGCTCGGCCGCGCACGCCCCGAGACTCCCACCATGCTCGATTGGAAGACCATGGCCGACAACGGCTCGATGTACAACACGCCTCCCTGCTATGCGATCTATATGGCAAAGCTGGTTTACGAATGGATTCTCTCCATCGGCGGTCTTGACGCAATGAAGGAGCGCAATGCCCGCAAGGCGGCTCTGCTCTATGATTATCTGGACAGCCAGGATTACTACACCGCGCCCGTTAAGCCCGAGAGCCGTTCGATGATGAACGTTACCTTCGTGACGGGGGATGCCGATCTGGATAAGAAGTTTGCATCCGAGGCGGCCAAGGCCGGACTGAAGAACCTCAAGGGTCACCGTTCCGTCGGTGGTATGCGTGCGTCGATCTACAACGCAATGCCCGAGGAGGGCGTTGCCGCGCTCGTTGAATTCATGAAGAAATTTGCCGCCGAGAATCCGAAGGCGTAAGGCATTTCCGCATTAAACTGAAAATTGAGGTAAACTGTGATGATGAACGTACAGCTTTTGAATAAAATCGCGGCGATCGGTACCGATAAGCTCGATCGTGCGCTTTACACGGTTGGCGCGGAGGTTGCCGCACCCGATGCAATCATGGTGCGCTCTGCCGCCATGCACGAGATGGAATTTTCCGATAATCTGCTTGCCATCGCACGCTGCGGTGCGGGTGTCAACAATATTCCGATTGATCGCTGCAGTGAGAAGGGCATCGTCGTCTTCAACACGCCGGGTGCAAATGCAAACGGCGTTAAGGAGCTTGCCATTGCCGCACTCTTACTTGCCTCCCGCGACATCGTGGGCGGTATTGCATGGGCAGGATCGCTGGCCGGCACCGAGGGGGTTGCCAAGGCGGTTGAGGCAGGCAAGTCGAAGTTTGCCGGCTGTGAGCTGGCGGGCAAAACGCTGGGTGTCATCGGTCTCGGTGCAATCGGCGGTATGGTTGCCAACGCTGCCGTGAACCTCGGCATGAACGTTATCGGCTGTGACCCTTATCTGACCGTCGAGGCCGCATGGAGCCTCAACCGTTCGATCAAGCACGCGCTCGTCGAAACCGATATTTACACCCAGGCTGACTATATTTCGCTCCACGTTCCCGCAACGCCGACCACCAAGAAGATGATCAACGCTGAGACCATCGCCATGATGAAGGACGGCGCAAAGCTGATCAATCTCTCCCGTGCCGATCTCGTTGATGCAGAGGCGGTCAAGGCCGCGCTGGCGTCGGGCAAGCTTTCGGCCTACGTCACCGACTTCCCGACCGAGGAGACGGTAAACGTCCCCGGTATCATCACCATCCCGCACCTCGGTGCATCGACTGCCGAGAGCGAGGACAACTGCGCCGTGATGGCTGCCGTTCAGCTTGACGATTATCTGCGTAACGGCAACATCAAGAACAGCGTCAACTTCCCGAACGTTTCGATGCCCCGCACGCCCGGCGGCACGCGTATCTGCGTCATGCACGAAAATATTCCCGCGATCCTCTCGAAGATCTCGGGTGTAATGGGCGACCTGCACATCAATATCGACAACATGATTAACAAGTCGAAGGGCAACAACGCCTATACGATGCTTGACATCACCGGTGAGCTGCCTGCCGATGCAGTATCCAAGCTCAGCGAGATCAACGGTGTAGGCCGCATCCGCGTGATTGGCTGATTGATTTTCTTTGGCTAAGCGTAAAGCCGCTGACGATTTTCGTCAGCGGCTTTTTTGCTTGGCTGCAAAGAAAAGAGTGAGCGGTAGACGCAGTACGTCTCGCTTGGAAATGAAAGCATACCACGTTGATCTTCTCATCCACCACTATCGTAGGGTCCCGGGCGCAAGCGCCTCCCCGCTGGGGAAGGCTAACTGACGCGTCATCCTTGTGCTGTCAACAAAAGCATACTTTTATTTCCACTTTAGATAGTAGCGTGACATTTCAGTAAGCCTTCTCCAGCGGAGAAGGTGCCCCGAAGGGGCGGATGAGGAGAGCATCCTCAGTACTGCACATATGGTCAGCGTACTGCACAAAAG
>JAZODX010000196.1:0-31586 GCA_045597265.1 Eubacteriales bacterium
CACCGCTACCAACTGTAAAAGAAGCCGGAATACCCAAATGCCTTACTTTGTGGAGAATGGCTGATAGTTATCATGCAACACATGATGATTTTAACTTTTTCTTATGCACGGGTAAGACAGAGTACATTTTCTCGATAAAAGCGGAGAATACCAACATATATTGCGGAGCATCCTACAATATCGTTTTTGATCTCGGCTTGTTTAGCGGTGGGCAGTTCTTCAGAATACGAAATTATAAGGATAATAGTGAGAAATGGTGTCGATTCCATTGCGATTTCTCTTATGAGTCAAGGGACATAAAAATTCCGACCGAGCAATGTGATCTTGGAAAGTGCCTTATGACAACAAAAGGTCTTATGTGGTGTGTTAAACGCTATACAGATGATGAGATTGTTTTGCAGGGATGCGGTGACGATGAATATACCTACCGCCGCACCGATAAAAGAACGGAGCAGTTTTCTACCATATAAAATATAAGGGTTCAAAATTGTTGGGTGAACTCATAATGGTGCAACAATTTTGCACTCTAACACGAAAAGTCCTTGATTTTCAAGGGCTTTTCGTGTTTTTAGGGGTAAAAAACACCCCCCTTTCACCATTGCACCTTTTGTTGAACCTTTTGGACTTGAACCTGCGACTTTATGGGGGCATATTGAGTTTATATTGTTCTTATGGTATAATTTTTTTTGATGTGATAAGGTGTATTGGACAAATCATTTCACAAAATGACGAGAAATACATTATATAGGTGTGCTAAAATAAAGGCACAGGAGGTGGAAAGCGATGAATTGGTTAGAAAGCATTGAAAAGGCAATTGGTTATATAGAATCGCATCTAAAGGATGATTTTTCAGTTGAGGATGTCGCGTCGCATGTTTATATGTCTTCCGGATATTTTCAAAAAGCATTTTCCATGCTGTGCGGTTTTACCGTAAGTGAATACATTCGGAATCGTAGATTGGCAGAGGCGGGAATGGAGCTCCTTTCTTCTGATGGAAAAATCATCGACGTTGCACTGATGTATGGATATGATTCTCACGACAGCTTCACAAAAGCGTTCTCGCGTTTTCATGGCGTTACTCCTTCTGCAGTTCGGCGTGGCGGTTGTACGTTAAAGGCCTTTGCACCGTTGCGGCTACAATTTGTTTTAGGAGGAGGCTATATTATGGATTACAGAATTGAAAAGCAGCCGGGATTTGAGGTGTTGCTCAAGGTTGAGGCAGACCGAATGACCTATTGGAGTGAACCGGATTTGAATGACAATCAAAAAAGAATGATCTCGGCCAAGCAAAAGCAGGGTGGATTGTATAGGGATGTGTCAAGTGACTCTGCGTATTTGGATGGCTTTGCGCTTCATTATTTTCCTGCGGTGACCTGGGCTGTGTTTGTTTGCAAGGGAAGCTCACGCGCTGATGCAAGGGAAAAGACGTTCAATCGAATCACAAAAGAGTGGTTTCCGCAAACGAATTATCGACCGGATAACACCTATTCGGTGATGATTTCTTACCAAACACCGGTAAATCAGGATAACGATGATGATCTTGGCGTTTATTGGGTGCCGATAGTGGAAGAGTAAGCTTTGATTGCATAGAAGAAAGGCCGCAGCATCGAAGAAGGGCATGGACAAGGCATGAACGCCGAAGGGGCCGCTCTAAACAGCCCATTTACAAGGCGTGCGTTTTGTGTTATAATAAATCCGGGTCAAAATCGATCGGATTCTCTTGCCCGTCTTCGGTGTGTTGGGATATTTCGCGCGGGGCGGGAAGGGGAATTTGGTCATCAGTCTGAAAAACGGAGGGAAGGCTTTTCTTTGTGAAAGCCGGAAAATAAGGATGAAACGGTTATTATTCGGCGGGACGGTCGTCAATGTTTTTACAGGTGAGCTTGAACGGGCGAATGTGCTCATAGAAGACGGGAGGATCATCGGTGTCGGTGCATACACGGCAGAGGATGCCGATACCGTGGAGGATATTACGGGAAAATTCGTCTCCCCCGGATTGATTGACGGGCATATTCATATTGAGAGCACGATGCTGACGCCGGTCGAGCTGGCAAGAATGTGTATGCCGCACGGCACGACCGCCATCGTGGCCGATCCGCACGAGATGGCAAACGTCTGCGGGACGGATGGCATTGCATATATGATTGAAGCGAGCCGAGGAATTCCGCTGAACGTTTACCTTATGCTCCCCTCCTGCGTTCCTTCAACCCCGTTTGACGAATCGGGCGCGATTCTTGAGGCGAAGGATTTAAAGCCATTATACAAAAAGGAACGGGTGATTGGCTTGGCGGAAATGATGAACTACCCCGGCGTCATTTTTGACGATGCCGCCGTACATGCCAAGCTCGCCGATGCTCTGGCACAGGGCAAGGTGATTGACGGACACGCACCCTTCCTCTCGGGACGCGATCTGGATAAGTACGTGGCGTCCGGTATCACGAGTGATCATGAGTGCTCAAATGCGGAGGAGGCGATCGAAAAAATCCGTAAAGGGCAATGGGTAATGATCAGGCAGGGAACGGCGGCCCGCAATCTTATCGAGCTTCTGCCCCTGTTTGCACCGGCCTACAGCCACAGGTGTCTCCTGGTTACCGATGACCGTCATCCGGCAGACCTGATGCGCGAGGGGCATATTGATCAGATTATCCGTCTTGCCGTGCAGCATGGGCAATCGGCTGTGACGGCGATTCGCATGGCAACCATTCAGGCCGCGGAATATTTTGGTCTCCGATGGGTCGGTGCGGTTGCCCCCGGATACAGGGCCGACGTCGTGGTGCTCAACGATCTGGATACGATGGACGTTGAGGACGTATATTCGGCAGGAGAAAAGGTCGTTTCGCACAAGCAGATGGCAGAGATTGCCCGTCCTGCAATCAGTCCGCAGCTTTCTCGGATTGTGCGTCATTCCTTCCATGTGAAGCAAATTACGGCCGAAGATCTTCATATTGCAGAGAAGGGCAGCAGATGCCGCGTGATTGAGGTCATCCCCGGTCAGCTTCTCACCGGAGAAAAGGTGTGTGAGATCGATTGGAGCCGGAATAACGGCGTAGATACCGACCGTGATATTCTCAAGCTTGCCGTGATTGAGCGGCACAAGAATACGGGGCATATCGGCCTTGGCTTTATCCGTGGCATCGGTCTTTGCGACGGTGCGATTGCCTCTTCGGTTTCTCACGATTCGCACAATATCATCGTGATCGGCTCGAACGACGAGGATATGGTACTTGCGGCCAATCATATCCGCGAGCATGGCGGAAATGCGGTTGTTTCGCGCGGAAAGGTGATTGCCGAGATGGCGCTGCCTATTGCGGGGCTGATGACCGATCTTTCGGGCGAGGAAATCGCGCTTGCCAATGAAACCGTTCGGCGGGCGGTATACGAGCTTGGTGTACCGCAGGAGATTGAGCCCTTTATGAATATGGCCTTTGTCAGCCTGCCCGTCATTCCCTCGCTTAAGATGACGACGCAGGGGCTTGTGGACGTGGATAAACAGGAGCGCGTATCGCTGTATTGCGATTAATGCGCCTTCCGTGAGAAAAGCCGCCGAGCGGTCCGCTCGGCGGCTTTTTGCATCGGTGATATCCCGTATGCTGACGCTGCCTTCCGTGCGTTTATACCGAAGGAAAGAACAACGGCGAATCTGCTGATGTTTGCCGATCTTTCCCCCACGAGACCGCCCGCAGGTAATCAAAACAAGTCGAAAGACTTGTTTTTTTGTTGGCGGAATTCAGCCGACCGAGGAGAATGAAGGGGAAGAAAAGAAAATATTTTGTTTTCCGTGCGAAAAAATAAAATACCGGCTGTTTATGTTATTGCCAATTGAATGAAGAGAGAAAGGAAGGTAGATGAAATGGTCAAAGAAAATTCAAGAACGGAGGTTTTGTCTGAGCAATATTTGCTTCGGAAAAACCAAATCTACTTATTTGGTGTGATCGACACCGGAATGGCAGCGCGCGTGATTCCGGAAATGCACTACATTGAGCAAAAAATGCTCGATGAAAATCTGCCCAAAGAGGAGCGGATACTTACGCTTTTGATCAACAGCCCGGGAGGGGCGGTGACCGACGGCTTGGCCATTTACGATACGATAAATATGTTGGACTGCAAGGTCCGCACGATTTGCGTCGGTCAAGCGGCGTCGATGGGAGCATTCCTTCTTTCGTCGGGGAGCCGCGGGATGAGATTCGCACTGCCCAACAGCGAAATTTTGATTCATCAGCCGCTTGGCGGAGCACAGGGACAAGCATCGGATATTATCATTGCTGCCAAGCATATCGAGCATACCCGGGGGACACTTAATTCTATCCTGGCAATGAATACAGGGCGAACCGTTAAACAAATTGCAAAGGATACCGACAGGGATTATCCCATGACGGCAGAGGAGGCGTTTCGGTACGGACTGATTGACCAAATCCTTGTTCCGGATAAAATTAAAGCAAAGGAGTGAGCAATATGACACAGGAGATCAGCTATCTGGTTAAACCGTTATTGACACAGTTTTTTTTGATTGATGCAATTTGCAAGGACTTCATCGGTGAGACTGAAAGAAGAAAAATGCTCAGAGAGATGGCCGCTCTTTCCTGCATTCCGCCCGAGAAGGAGCTTGAGGCGTATTACGATGAATCCAATTCCCCAAAATATAAAAGCATAACCGATTATTCCGCTTACGAGCGGTTCTGCAGAACGGTAGAATTTGCCGAACGAAGCGGTTATGATTTGGGACTTTCCTCGCTTGACCGAACGATTCTGGCGCAGAAAAGGGAGGCAATGCAGATTAAATCCGAAATCTTCTCCCAAAGCAAGAACCTCACGGCAGAAGATATTGCGGATATCCTTTTCCAAACTGCAATGAACGGCAACGTGGATGCAATGGTTACGCTTGCCTATATGGAATATCACGGTATATGCATTTGCGGCGACCGTGAACATGCGGTCGAACGAATCCGTCTTTGCGCAAAATGGAATCATCTTTTTGGGAATCTGATGGGACTGGCCTATGACACGGACAATCGGGCGTCATATTACGATACGCTGTATACGGTTTTGCGTAGTTCCAATCAAAGAGAGGTGTTCAAATATATCCGGAAATACAACAAATATGAGGGGGATTGTCAGAAAAACGCGCCTGCGCGTATAATCGAAAAAGCGTTTGGGCTTGGGATTATCCGACGAAATACCTACGACCGAAATTTCGCGCGAGTCGTTTTTTCAACTTTGATTTCGGCAGAAGACAAGGAAAAGGTCCTTTTAAACCAAAAGAGAGACGCATTTGTTTCTTTCATGGATATTCCTTTTGATGCTGAGCGCGAAAAGCGTTTTTCCTTTGACCGAGGCCGTGCGGAAATAACTCCGTTATGCAGAGAAGAAGAACTGAACAGAATATTATGCAGTCTCTCCCCATTACTGCACGACCAAAAGGCGCTTTACCGTCCGTTGCTGGTTGCCGCAGAAGATGAATACGTCTCGGACCGGTATGTTGAGGCACTGAAGGCAGGATTCGGAAGTGAAAATAAAGTAATTACTGTCGATGCGAGTACGCTTACCATGCAGGATTTGGGCGGGGGAAAAGAAAATTTTGTATTGCGGGGGCTTTCCGAAACCAAGCAGACACATACCGTGTTTTTGATTACACGCTGCGAGGACCTCGGGGAAGAAGAATTCTGTGCGCTTGTCAAGCTTCTCGATTTTCCATACAGGGAAAAATTTAAGCTGTCGGAGCCGACAGTTTCTCTTGATCTTTCTGATATCATGATTGTCCTTTTTAGTGAGCAAATCAATGATTGTGTTCGCGCACTTGCCGAGAAATGTGACGTTGTCTGGACGGCAAGGCTCAGCAAGGCGGAAAAGGACCGGGTAATCATGTCAACCTTTGAAGCGCGTTCGAAATCATTCGGCATTGGGGAAGCGGAGCTTGCCGAAGAGGGAGTGGAGTTTTTGTCTCCCTTTGGAACGGGACAGATAATCCGCATCATTGACGGTGCGCTCAAGAGGGCGGCCTATGATCGAGAAAGCGTGATCACGGTGGAGTCGTTGAAAGTCATTGCGTCAACGCAGAATATGGCTGCGGATCGGCGGGAGTTTGGATATTTTGGGGGAGGTTTTCATGAGAAATATTGATTTGTTTCAGGATTATGAGAATGCAAAGCTTATGGGGGCGGAGGCCTATGCAGAGGCGCATAAGGATACTACCGTTCGTTTTGCGGACTTGCCGGACTGTGAAATGGAGGGAATTCCGATTTGTGTCAGGCGGGATGAAGGGGGTGAACTGCAGGTTACCTTCATCCCGGACACGCATCTTTTGGCAATCGGTGCAACGCGGAGCGGAAAAACGACCGGTTACGTCATTCCAACGCTGAATGTGCTTTTGCAGAAGAAAAACAAGCCGAGTCTGGTTATCAGTGATCCCAAGCAGGAGCTTTACCGCGGAAATGCGAGAAAGTTTGCGAAACAGGGATACCGTGTTTTGATGCTGGATTTTACCAATTACATGCACAGTGACTGTTGGAATCCGCTGACGAAATATTTTCGCTTATATCAAAAATATTTGCAAATCGAATCACAGGTCAGCATTGCCCGGACGGGAGAGGGGCTGAAAAATCGGTTTGGAGGGGTCTTGTATTCCTCTCAGGACGAGCTTGACCGTGCGATCAATGAAGTCAAGGAAGGGTATCTTGACGAAGTAGAAAAGGGAATTACTGCCTTGAGTGCGTCGGTGATTACCAATACCAATGCCAAAGATCCGTTTTGGGATGATTCGGCAAGAGATTTGTTCAAGGCCCTGCTGTACGGTATGCTTGAAGACAGTGAATCGGGTGAGATAACGGAGAATAATTTTTCCTTTGATACTCTTCTGCGGATTTTTGACTCATTCAGCGATTCGGATAACAGTTATGACGGAGGATATTTTTCCGACCGAGATCTGGAGAGCTCCCGGGCACATCAGCTTGCACGCAAGTGTATCATTGAACAGGCAAGTTCGACGAGAAGGTGCATTTCATCTGCCTTTGCGGCGAAAATGAACAAATTCAGAGATACGGCGGTCAGACGGATCACTTGCACCAATACCTTTGAGTTGCAGGAGCTGGATGATGGTGCACCAACGGTGATTTTCGTTTCCTATAAGGATGAAGAGAGCTTGCATTATGAAGTGATCAGTTTGTTCTTAACGAATCTTTACACGGAGCTGATTGGTGTTGCAAGACGAAAGAAAAGCAGGCTGCAGCGCCCGTTTTATTTTCTCCTTGATGAATTTGGGAATTTGCCGAAATTCAATGATTTTGACAAGGTGATCTCGGCTTGTGCGGGGAGAAATATTTGGTTTTTGCTGATTCTTCAGTCTTACGCACAGTTGAATCATGTTTACGGAAACGAAACCGCTGAAATAATTAAAGACAATCTTAACACACACGTGTTTTTCGGGACGAACAATCCGGAAACCAAACGGGTATTCTCGGAGGAGTGCGGAAAAAAGACGATTATTTCTCCGATGTCTGCACTGAACGGCTCCGGAGATAGTATTGAGCGATTTGAGAAAGACACGGTTGCATTGGTGCCTGTGAGTGCCTTGAGTAAGCTTTCTCCCGGTGACTGTATCGTGACGCAAATGTGTGAGGACGTCTTGTGGTCGCACTTTGAGCGGAGCTATCATTGTCCCGAGTTCGGTGATGATCAGAATGAACCGAAAAACAGACAGACTGGCCTGAATTTTTCCGATGAAAAATACAGCTTCGTCCGTAAAAAGAAGAAAAAACAAACTAATCCGGTCAAAGATTTATTCGATTTTTAAGGAGTTGATGAACAGATGACGAAGGTTAATGCGTACACAATCCAGGAAAAAATCAGAAAAGAATCATATATCAGTGTCCCATGGATCCAGCGCAAATTCGCGCTTTCCTATAAGGATGCAGTGAACTTTTTGAATTTGCTGATTAAGCGTGGCTGGATTGCGGGAGAGGCAGAAGGAATACGATATGCCGTGCATGAGGAAAATTTGAAATTGCGAAAAATCAGACGGGATGAAATTGATATAATCATTGCGGATATTACACTCGATTGCATTCCCGGACTTTTATGCATCCTGCGGCACGTGGCCGATGGAGCAACTTATGAAGAGATGAGGGAGGCGATTCGCGGAGAGGAGGACACGGAGAAGACGATCGGTATTTTGCGTAAAAATAATTTAATCTATGAATTTGATGGGGTTTATTTTTCCTGTATATCCAATAAAACATTCAAGGTGCTTGTTGACGTGGTAAAGCATAAGCGCGAAATTGGAGAGAGCCAATGTGAAAGACCCGATGAAGTGGAAAAGATGAGAAAACTGTTCGATCCGTTATTTTCCGAGGAATAAAAATGTAACCGATTGCGAAAAAAAGCTTGCGAAAGCGTTTAAAAAAAAGAACAAATACGGTGTGAAGAGTAAGCAGGGAGGCGGAGGAGACGATTGTATCGGAAAAACAAAAATTGCTCAGCCGGATCGGTCAATCTTTGTGTATCGGAATCACGGAGGGAGGGGGGCCGCGCCAATCGATCTTCGTGCCGTGGGAGGCGACGGGGAATGCCTTCAATATGCGTATCCCGGACGTTTATCTTTCTGTCCGGGATTTGGCCGATGCGGAAATTATGGCACTGATCAACAGATGCAAAGTAATTGGGTGCTATATTTGGGTGCCGCTTGACGATTATTCCTTTCTCGGGCGGTTTTCCGCAATGCAGGATTTATATATTTTGAAAGGGGACAAAATCGAGAATCTGGATTTTCTTTGCGAAATGCATGAATGCGGTATGCTGTATTTGCAGAACGCGAGACTGCAAAATCTCGATATCATTTTTTCCTTGAAAAAAGAAAGGAAATCCTTGCCGGGATGCTTTCGGTGTGTTGCTCTCGATAACTGTCAAATTCGGGATTTATCCGTCGTTTGGCGTGAGAAAGCATATTTTTCGGAATTTCTGGTTTGGAATCCGGCGAGCAGAAAGGAAAAAGACCGTTTTACTGCGGTATCTGCCGGAATAAAACGGTATTATACCTTTGCAGACTAACCGTAAAACTCGTTGCAGGAAAGAGATTTAGATCTTAAACCTGGGAAAATTGCAGGAGGCACCCGAGGGCGTATGCAAGAAATGTGAATAAACCCCAAGACGATCTCTTGCATTTTGCTGTATAATATGATACAATAGGATAGAAATAGGCGGAATGGTTGTTGATGGGGTGCACGGAAGGACGGTGACGGGGATGCGTTTTACTTATGAAGAATTCGACACGATGGTGGAGGAGCTCTTGTACAGGGAGCCGATTTCATTTGATATGTTATGCCGCATCGCAGAAAAAACATTGAGACCTTCGGTGGTAACCTGGTGCAAGACCGATGCATATTTGCGCGGCCGAGGTTATGAAGACGATATTATGCAGGAAGTGCATCTTCGTCTGATGAAAACGACTGTTACCCATTTTTTGCTTCGCGAAGATAAAAACGGTTCCTTTAATAACGATCCCGAAGGCTTTGAAAACTGGCTCTTCCGTGTTGCCGGTAATCTGCGGCGGGATTTTACCGAAAAAGTCCGCAACCGCGATTTTAAAACGGCCGATATGGCCGCTCCCGAGCTTTTGGAGGTGGCGGAGCCGGAGAGCGGTAATTCGGACGCACAGATTGAACGCTTGGCGCGTGCGTTTTCGGTTGTCCTCTCATCGGACGTGAGTATCTACAAAGTATTAACCTGGCTGGCACAGTTCGTTTTTATGCTGAATTATGATGTGACAAAAATAAAATCGACCGAAATGATCGTTGAGACGTTTGAAAATAAAACACTCTGTGAAATGTATGATTTGCTCCTGAATGCCTCGAAAAGAATTCCCTGGATTGTGATAACCGAGGAACAAAACGTTAAAATTATTGCGGCCCTGCAAAAGAAATGGAGAGGGGAATTTTCCTACGGCGAGACACGGTACAAGGAATTCTTCATGAGACAAAACGGTGTGGTTTCGGGAAAGAAATCGATCAGTGACTGGGTGAATCGCATGAACGGCACGGCCAGACGCGAGCTTTTACCGAAGGCAACCGACGAAAATACGGGTAAGAAAAATTCCCCCCAAGCGCGGGAAACAAGAGGGAGGTGCGAAAATGAAGCATTTGACTGTTGACGAAATAATAGAATTCGTTTCTTTGACAGAATACAATGACGAAGCGATAAAGCTTTCCTCTGCCGTAAATTCGCACATCCGCAATTGTCGGGAGTGCCTTGAACTGGTGAGGGCGTTTCAAACGATTTATGATGAATTTATCGATATGGGCAAAAACGGTGATTTTAAGAAATACGTTTGCAATGCCGTTTTGCACACGAAAAAAGCAGAAGACAAAAAAAGTGTTTGTGAAGACCTGGAAGGATTTAAATAATTCATATGAATTCAATCGCGAAGCGATGAAAATATAATTTGAACAGGAGAAAAATTATGGCAGACCAGAAAAACATTGAGCAGGCCAAATCGACTTATGCTACACTTTGCCGGGCGCTTGAGAAAGATGACTGGCGTTATCGCAAAGATGAGGAGAAGCTGACGATTACTTGCGGTGCACGGGGCGACGATCTTCCCATGGAGTTTGTGATTAATGTTGACGAAAAGCGGTTAGTTGTGCTCTTGATGTCTCCGCTTTCTTTTGCCATTCCGGATGATAAGCGTCTTGACGTTGCAATCGCCGTCAGTGCACTGAACTATGCTTTGGTTGACGGTTCCTTTGACTATGATCTGGCATCCGGGAAGCTCTTTTTCCGTATGACGAACAGCTTCAGAGGCAGTACACTCGGTGAGGGTGTATTCACCTATATGCTCTATTGCGCTGCACATACGATTGATAAGTACAATGATAAGTTTTTGATGCTGTCGAAAGGACTGCTGTCCGTTGAGCAGTTCCTTGACACGATCGGTAAATAAGAATTGGAGGAAAGAAAAATGGCAGACGAAATGAAAATTGCTCTTGCTAAGCAGGTATATGAAATGCTGTGTCAGGCGCTTGATGACAGAGGCTGGAGTTATGATAAGGAAGACGAAAGACAGCTCGTTCATTTTGGCGTGGGCGGAGACGATCTTCCCATGAAGATTATTGCTTCGGTGGATACCGAAAGACAGCTTGTCCGCGTGATGTCGCCCCTGCCCTTTAACATGAGTGAGGGCAAGCGGATCGAAGGAGCGATTGCTACCTGCGCCGCTTCCTACGGTATGGTTGACGGAAGCTTTGATTATGATTTGTCGGATGGTCAGATCCTGTTCAGAATGACGGCATCTTTCCGTGAAAGCGAGATTGGACCTGATCTCCTGCTGTATTTGATTGACTGCTCCTGCGCGATGGTTGACAAGTATAATGAGCAGTTCTTTGCGATCGATAAGGGATTCCTCAGCATTACCGATTTCCTTGAGAAAGCCTGATGGCTTCTGTCGGAGCCGATTTGCAAGCTTTGAGAGAGTTGGATAAAAAACAATGAAAAGCACTCCTCGTCTGCGTCCTCTGCATGAACGCTGTCGGGGAGTGCTCTTTATGCTTTGATGGGATGAGAATGTGTTGAGGTTCGTTTCTCACTGCGTTATGGAGGTTATGATTTTGGGTATGATCGGTTAAGGATGGATATGCGATGCTCAGGGGAAAAGGGGAAAATTTCGTTTGCTCGCCAATGAAGGGAAGATGATACCGTGAATACGGTTTTCGATGATAGCAAATTCGGGTGGAGCAAACCGGCGGTGAGGTAGTCAATAGCGATTAGCGTATCCGCGAGGGAGGGATGAACCTCCATATTGAAACGGCCAAAAGATGCGAGGGGAAAGAGAGTGCGCTTTTCGCCCTTTGGACGCCTCTCTACACTGTGTTATACTGCGTGGAGACTTGACAAGATTGCCGATGAGAAGTATAATAATGTCATAACTATCCGTAGGACAATGGAGGAAATCGTATGTGGGAGCTTTGCCTTTCTTTTTCTGTCGGATGCCTGCTTTTGGCATCAATCTGTTCTTTCTTGATCAGCAGGAGTTCTTTCGCGAAGAGACATAAGTTCAATTTGTTTAATTCGTTGTTCGCCGGTGTTTTTGTCGCGGCTCTTTTCGCTTTTTTTCCGGTACACCGAGTGATGGCTGAATCGGGGGAATGGGGAGAATGGCAGGCCATTCTGCTCTCACTCTTCAACACCATGCAGATCTTTGCGCTCGGCTGCGAGTTTGGTGTTGTCAGCGATGGGATGCTGCAATGCCCCGCTATCATTGACGCGATATACCGCGTTTGGATAGCCGTGCTGTTTGTTCTCGCCCCGATTTTTACCTTTGGATTCGTTCTTTCTTTATTTAAAAATATTTCGGAATATTTTCGGTATTTACTGTCTTTTTTCAAAGAAACCTTTGTTTTTTCGGAATTGAACGAGCGATCTCTGGCACTTGCCTCCGATATCAAGCGCAATCATCCCAAAGCGGCAATTGTGTTTACCGATGTTTTTGAAGGAAATGACGAGCGAAGCTATGAGTTGGTTAAGCAAGCCCAAAAGATTGATGCAATCACCTTCAAAAAAGATATCTTGGTGATTAATTTCAACGGCCATTCTTCGCGGACAGGGATTTCCTTTTTTGCGATTGCCTATGATGAAACGGAAAACCTCAATCAGGCACTGAAGCTGATTGAAACGTATAGAAAAAGAAAAAACACGCGTGTTTACGTCTTCTCCACCAAGGTTGAAAGTGAGATTTTGCTCACCTCGATAGACAAGGGCGAGATGAAGGTACGCAGAATCAATGAAGTGCAGTCCTTAGTCAATCGAATACTTTTTGAGCGCGGGGAAATTCTGTTTGATTCCGCGAAGGAAGGGGAAGATGGAAGCAAGCATATTTCTGCCTTAGTCATCGGTATGGGACGGCACGGAACTGAGATGACCAAAGCCCTTGCATGGTTCGGGCAGATGGACGGATATACGCTTGAGATCAATGCGTTTGACCGGGATCCTTTGGCAGAAGAGAAATTTATCTGCAGCGCGCCTGAGCTGATGTCCGAGAAGTATAACGGCGTAACGGTTGACGGCGAGGCGCAGTATAAGATTAGCATTCATCCCGGAATTGACGTGGAAACGAGCACCTTCGCTGAGGAAATTGCGAAGCTCGGCAATACGACCTACGTGCTTGTTGCGCTGGGTAATGACGACGTGAATATCAATACCGCTATCCGCTTGCGGATGTATTTCGAAAGAATGAAGATTTACCCGGTGATTCATTCTATCGTCTATAATTCACAGCAGAAAAACGCACTTTCCGGCGCAAAAAACTACAGGGGACAGCCCTATGATATCGAATTTATCGGTGATATGGAATCCTCTTATACGGAGGACGTTATTATTGATTCGGCACTTGAAGAGGATGCGCTGCGCCGCCATTTAAAATGGGGAAAGGAAGAAGAATTCTGGGCCTATGAATACAACTACCGTTCCTCGGTTGCATCTGCAATTCATATGGCGGCGCGCATTAAGTGCGGCATCCCCGGCACCGATAAGCGGGAAGAGGAATTAAGCGCGGAGGAACGACACACGATCGAGGTTTTGGAGCATCGGCGCTGGAATGCCTATATGCGGGCGGAGGGCTATGTTTTCAGCGGATCAAAGGATAAATCGAGTCGGAACGATCTTGCCAAAATGCACCATGATTTGGTTGATTTCTCTTCGTTGACGGAAGAAGAAAAACGGAAAGACGGAAAAGTCGGTGCCAAGTAAAGGAGAAGAATATGAGCGAAATTCAAACCAGCACGCTGCTGACACAGCTGATAGAGGACGCAAAAACAATCGGGAATAAAACGAATTCTCTTTTTACTGCGGAGCGATTCGTGATTGCGGTAATCGATAAGGTTTCTTCCGCTTCATCGGACGCCGGAGACGCAGAGCTTTTGGCTGCCAAAGAGATGCTGGAGAAGACCTTCGGCGATTTCACTGCGGCGAAGGAACGCTTGATGGCGTATATCTGCCGGGAAAACGGCACGACATTTCTGGATGATCTGTACATGAAGAAAAAATTCCGTGAGGCGGCTTCGATGGCCGCGGAAGCCCCCCTTGACGCAGTAACCTTGCTTCTGTGTATCACCAGAGACCCCAGCCAGGCAATCAAGCCGATTATGCTTGGTGCCGCAGATACTGACGATGCCACGGCAGACGCACCGAAGCTTGATGAGATGGCGGAAATCATCGGGGCACACCCGGTAGACCGCGCGTCGGCTGAAGAGCAGGAAACGGAGATGAGGATCGAGGAAGAGCCTGATCCCGAGACACTTGCGGCCACTGCCAAAACGGAGATTGCCGCGCTCGTTTCCGATGCGAAGAGAATCAGAACGGAGCTTCAGAATGCGGTGTATGGGCAGGAAAACGCGGTCAACGTTTTTGTAACGGGATATTTTCAGGCGAGCCTGCTTTCGATGATTGATAAGAGCAGAAGACGTCCGCGTGCCACCTTCCTTTTTGCCGGCCCTCCCGGTGTCGGTAAAACCTTTTTGGCGGAAAAAGCGGCAGAAGCTCTGAAATTGCCCTTTATGCGTTTCGATATGAGCGAATATGCAGACAAAGAGGCGAATATCGAATTTTGCGGTGCGGATAAGGTTTACAAGAATGCCAAGGCGGGCAACGTAACCGGTTTCGTTGCGGAAAATCCCAAATGCGTGCTTCTCTTTGACGAGATTGAAAAGGCGCATCTTTGTGTCATTCATCTGTTCCTGCAGCTGTTGGATGCAGGCAGATTGCGGGATAATTATACCGATACGGAGGTATCCTTTCGGGATACCATCATCATTCTTACAACCAATGCAGGAAAAACGCTTTACGAAGAGAGCGAAAGCGGCGATTTTTCCTCGGTATCCAGAAAAGTCATTATCAAGGCGCTTCAGCAGGATATCAATCCCTCGACCGGCGCACCCTTTTTCCCGGGGGCAATTTGTTCCCGCTTTGCCTCGGGAAATGTCGTTATGTTCAACCATATCGGTGCACATAATCTCAGAGATATTGCCAAGAAGGAAATCGAGCGTCATTGCCGGAATCTGAAGGAGGAAACCGGTATTGCCATAGAGATTGACGAGCGCGTATACACGGCACTGCTCTTTTCCGAGGGAAGTACGGCAGATGCGAGAACAATCAGAGGACGTGCAGAAGCCTTCTTCAACGATGAGCTCTATGAGCTCTTGCGGCTGCTTGCCTCCGACCGACTCGATGCCGGGGTGGAACAGATTGAGAAAATTCATATTCGCGTCGATCTCAGCCATGCTGCAGCGGATATCACGGGGCTCTTTGCGTCCGAGGAAAAAACGAAAGTGCTTCTTTTCGCCGCACCCGAGACGGTGCAGACGTGTAAGGATACGGTGCCCGGGATGGATATGATCGGTGCTCAACGTGTGGATGAAGCAATCTCGGCCATCCAAACGCAGAAGCCGAATCTGGTGCTTCTGGATATGCGCTACGGTGCCGCAGAGACTGCGTCGGAAACGCTGAACCTTGAGGACGTAGAGTCTTCTGCCAGAGAATTCTTTAAATTTCTTAAGGAGCAGGGAAGAGGCTTCCCCGTTTATTTGCTTGAAACGGATACCTGCTCTTATCACGAAGAGGAAAGAATTTCGTTTATGCGGCAGGGCGTTCGCGGAATTCTCCGCTTGTCCCCGGGGGAGATGACCTTTGCGGATCAGCTTGACGCCATTGTTTCGAAGATGTATCAGCAAAAGAGTATGGTCAAGCTTGCGAAAGAAAATAAGCTGATCTCTTTTGAAACGGCGCAGTCGGTTTCTTCTGACCGAAAGATCGCCGAGATTAAATTGTTTGACTTTGCGCTGTGCGTTGCCGTGGAATCGGAGGACGCGAAAAACGTGTTAAGTGCCCTCTCGAAGCCGAACGTACATTTTGCCGACGTAATCGGGGCAGGGGATGCAAAGGAAGAGCTGGCGTATTTCGTTGAATATCTGAAGAATCCGCAAAAATACATCGGGACGGGTGTGAAAGCGCCGAAGGGCGTTATTCTCTACGGCCCTCCCGGTACAGGTAAAACCATGCTTGCCAAGGCAATGGCCTGCGAGGCAGACGTCACCTTTATTGCCGCAGAAGGCAATCAGTTCTTGAAAAAATACGTGGGAGAGGGCGCGGAGCAGGTGCATGCACTCTTCAAAACCGCCCGCAAATATGCGCCATCGATCCTCTTTATTGACGAAATTGATGCCATTGCAAAGGAACGCAAGGGCGGAAGCAATGCGGGGGCGAACGGAGAGGAAACCCTTACCGCTTTCCTGACCGAGATGGACGGTTTTGTGAACGATCCGTCAAAGCCGGTGTTCGTGCTTGCCGCAACAAACTTTGACGTGGAGCCCGGCGGAGAGAAGAGTCTTGATCCTGCCCTCATGCGCCGTTTTGACAGACGGGTGTATATCGATCTTCCCGAAAAGGCGGACAGAATTAAATTCCTGCGTATGAAGATCGCCAAGAATCCGGCACTGCATATTTCCGATGGGCAGATTGACAATCTCGCAATGCGCTCTACGGGGATGAGCCTGGCAGAGCTTGATTCTGTTGTTGAGCTTGCATTGCGTTCCGCCATTCGCGGTGGAAGCGTAACGGTGGACGACGCGATTCTGGAGGAGGCCTTTGAAACCTTCAACGGCGGCGAGGCGAAGAAATGGGATATTTCCCAGCTTGAACGAACTGCAAGACACGAGGCCGGTCACGCCTTCCTTTGCTGGCAGAGCGGCGAAACGCCGTCGTATCTGACCATCGTAGCACGCGGAAACCACGGCGGATATATGCAGCACGCGGAGCAGGAGGGGAAAGCGATATATACAAGGGATGAGCTTTTGGCAAGGATCAGAACCTCTCTTGGCGGTCGGGCGGCGGAGATTGTATATTACGGCGAACGGGACGGTATTTCGACCGGCGCCAGCGGCGATCTGGCCTCTGCCACGAATCTTGCACAGCAGCTTGTCTGCGTTTACGGTATGGATGAAGAATTTGGCCTTGCGGTTGTCCCCGGCGCGGTTGCCGCGAATGGGATGATGTCCATTGAGGTGCGGGCGACGCTTAACCGTATTCTGAAGGAGCAAATGCAGGAGGCGGTTCGGGTCATTTCGGAAAACAGGAAGCAGATAGACGCATTGGTGGATGCACTGATGTCGAAGAATCATCTGAACGGACCGGAAATCGAGCAGGTACTGCGCTCGGTCACGGGCACGGAGGCTTGATGGCGATAATCGGTAAGTGATTTTTGCCGCGGCAGATACTGCAGAAGAGCAAAGAAGGAACGGGGGCATACCGGACAGGTATGGGGAAAATGGAAGAAAAACGTGTGTATTCTGCCGCCGAAAAAAGGGAAGTTGCCAAGGCAATCCTCTGTCGGGCCGGCGCGGACGTTGCCGAGCGAAACAGGGGCTTGAAAATGCTTCTTGAAGCAAAAGCGGAGAAGGATCCGGATGCGATGTTTATCGTTGCGCGCTTGGTTCTTGACGGCCTTTTGCATGTGGCGGGCGATCCGATTGAACACGCTCTTTCGCTGATGTGCAGTGCTGCAAATCTGGGGTGCATTCAAGCACGCGCCTATTTGAATGCGTATTGCGAAGAAAGGTATGCCGTAACGAACGGCTTTTCTTCGGAAAAGCTTTCGGAGGGGACCCCGCTTGCGGATTTTTCCGGTAAACCGATCAAGATCAATCGGCAAGGGGTTTTCACCCCGATAGATGCGACCCTTGTCTGTCGGGACGGACGAAATATTCTCACCTTGCAGGCAAACGTATGTTTTCTCTATGCGCAGGATTTTACCGGAGGTGCGCAGTTTGAGCGTGCGGTGATAAAAGGCTTTCAGGCATGGGCGGGAGAGTATGAGGTCTTTGGCGGACAGAAACTCTCCGTGGAGGTCGTGATAACCTGTCATGATCATGTGTTTGATAATCTCTTCGTCATGCCCATGACCGCAGAATACGAGACGGTCATTCACTCTTTCACGCAAGCAATCGGAACCAAAGAAAAGAAAAAACAGGTTTCGGATATGATGACAAATAAGCGCTCATTTGCTTCTTCGGGGGTCAAATGGTCTGCAAGCTCCAGAAAGCTGATCTGCATACAAAGTCAGAGCGGAAAATTTGACGAATATAATGAAATTTTTCACGTGGCCAAGCATGAGTTCGGACATGCACTTGGTTTGGGAGATCTGTACGCAAATACGGCCGATTCCCTTGCAGGGGTGAAGACGGGAATATATACCGAGTTGGATAGCTATTCTATTCATGATAAGTACTATAATCTCGTTATGTGCGATCATCACGGGCCAATCAGCAACAATGATATCGAAATGGTTGTTCTTGCCTTTAAAGAAAACAAAATGCAGCATTATCAGCCGAGCAAAGTGAAAGGCAAAATATCTGCTGCGCTGGGAAGGGGAAATTAATATGAAACAGATTGATCGGTATACGGAAAGCTTTAAAATGAAGTACGAGGCGTTTTTAATTGGCTGTGACTCGATTGAAGAGATGGGACTTTGGGACAAAGAAAGTCATGGCGAAATGGATGCCTTTTATTCGAACGATCTGACGAGCGTGATGATCAGACTCATTGCGGTCGACGGCGCCGTTACTGCCAGAGAGGTTGACTACCTGAACAAAGCCTTTGGTTTTTCCTATACGGTGGAGGAATTGTCCGAGATTTATGCGAATTGTGCGGAAGATATCGGACAGGCTTTTGATGAGAACTTTGAGAATGGGATTACCCATATGCGAAGAATCAATACACGTCTGGCAGAGGCGTATAAGGAGCTGCTCGCCCTGATTTGCCGGATTATTATGGAAAGCGACGGTATCGTTTCGGCAGTGGAGACGGATGAGATCAAACGTCTCAAGGCAATGTGCGAATAAAGGTCCGTGTTTGCAGCGCAGCATGGCAAAGACGGCAAAGGGAAAAGCGTCTTCCGGTATAGAAAACGTGGTTCTCTTTGGGGCAAACCATATGAGCCGGGAATCGGTCGGTGCGAGCAGATATTTATCTGAAAGTATAGACAGTGTTAAGTGTATATAAAAGCGAGGATACATATGCTTGGTGCAATTATCGGAGATATTATCGGTTCACCGTATGAATTTGAATCGGATAAAACCAAGGATTTTCTGTTGTTTGTGCCGGGATGCAGGGCAACCGATGACAGCGTGCTGACGATTGCCGTGGGATGTGCTTGCGCAGAAGCGGATTGCGATAACGAATACGCCTTTAAGCGCGTTCTTTCCGAAAAATTGCGGGAAATCGGAATGCAATACCCGGATGCGGGATATGGAAGGCGTTTTTATCAATGGATGATTATGGATGAAGATGGCCCGTATGGAGGAAATACAAACGGCTGTGCGATGCGGGTATCTCCCGTTGCATGGGCTGCGGATACTCTTGACGACGCCGAACGGCTCGCTGCGTGGAGCGCAGAGATTACCCATGACCATCCCGAAGGAATCAAAGGTGCACAGGCTGTAGCCGCGGCAATTTTTCTTGCCCGAACCGGTGCGGATAAGGAAGAAATTCGCGAATATATCGAAGAAAAATATTATGATTTGAATTTCACCGTTGATGAAATCAGGCCGGGATACAAGCATGATATGACTTGCGAGGGCAGTGTGCCGCAAGCTATCGTATGCTTCCTGGATTCCACGGATTTTGAAGATGCTGTCCGTAACGCAGTTTCTCTTGGAGGAGATGGCGACACACAGGCGTGTATTGCCGGAGCAATCGCAGAAGCCTTCTATGGCGTTCCCGATGAACTGCAGGAAAAAGCATTCCTGTATTTGGACGAGACTCTGCAGGATTACTACTGGGAATATGCCGATCAACTCTATTCGTGAGAGGATCCGGTAAGAAGGAAAAGGAAAACCGATCGGTTTTGATTGGTTTTCCTTTTTTTATCACAAAATTATCGAAATTCGATAAAAACAGATTGACAAACGATAATAATGCGTGTATAATAAGATTGTACTCGGAGCAAAAAGACGGTTTGCTGACGAGAGATTTGTGTATGTCGAAGGAGATGGGTTATATGCGTTACGACGTTGCGGTGATTGGGGCAGGACCTGCGGGGGCGGTGTTTGCAAGAGAGTTAGGATTGGCAAACCCATCGATTCGGATCTTGCTGGTTGACGGACAGACCGAAGAGCGTCCGAAAGTTTGCGGTGGCTTACTTGCGCCTGACGCACAAAAGCTTCTTGCCGAATTTTCGCTGACGCTGCCGAATCATCTTTTGGCAAATCCGCAAATATTCTCGGTTGAGACGCTTGATCTGACGGCAGAGTGTGTTCGGCACTATCAGCGGCATTATCTGAATATGGACAGAGCGCGCTTTGACCGTTGGCTGATTTCGTTGATTCCCGATACGGTGGAGAGGATAGCGGGAAGGTGCTTTTCGCTGGAAGAGGAAGCGGATGGCTACGCAGTAGGCGTGCTGTGCGGAGAGGTTAAGCATCACTTCAATGCTGCCTCGATTGTGGGGGCGGACGGTGCCGGATCGATGGTGCGAAGGAAGTTTTTCGGCCGACCGCTGATGCAGTACGTTGCAATTCAGCAGTGGTTTGCAGGGAAAGAAAAGCTACCTGCCTATTCCTGTATATTCGATCGGGAAACCAGTGACAGCTGCTCGTGGACGGTTCGTAAAGATCCGTATTTTATCTTTGGCGGTGCATTCCCAAAGCAAGGCTGCCGCGCGGCGTTTACTGCACAGCGTCACCGCGTGGAAGCGTTTTTGGGAGAAGAGTTTGGAGAAGCGTACAAAACAGAGGCATGCCTGCTCTCCAGTCCGCGAAAATTGCGGGATATGATTCCGGGCAAGGCAGGGGTTTATCTTGTCGGCGAGGCGGCAGGCTTCATCAGCTCCAGCTCTTTTGAAGGAATCAGCAATGCGATGGCCAGCGGAAAGGTTTTGGCAGCCGCATATCTGCGTGGTGGGGGGCATGAGAATATCATCGCATACTATCGGCGCCGAACACGCCAACTCCGTTTGAAGCTTTGGGGAAAAATGCAGAAGCGTCGCATTCTGTGCTCGCCGTTTCTAAGAGCAATGATTATGCGAAGCGGAGTGGCAGCTGTAAAAACGGAAAGAATCTTGAGAAAATAGTCAGATAAGACAAAAATAAAAATGAGATAATTTTAAAAAAACTATTGACAGGACGTGAAGATGATGGTATAATATGAAATGCATGTAAGTTAGCGGCTGCTAACTTCGGCGAAATTCAGGCGATGACTTTCTGTTTGATAAACGGAATTGCCGGGTTTGCGAAGGATACGGTGAAACATATGAATTTAAAGGATGCCAAAGAGGGACGGGCGTATACAATTCAGGCAATCGAAACCGACGACGAGGAGCTTAACGCTTTTCTTTTCTCTCTTGGCTGCTATAGCGGAGAACAGATTACCGTAATTTCCCATCTGCGCGGCGGATGCGTCGTTTCCATTAAGGACGGTCGGTACAATATTGACAATCAGCTTGCCCGGGCAATTCAGATTTGTGCCGAAGGATAATCTCTGCGCGAAAAAAAACAATCTGACGATTGTTTTTTTTGACCAATGGTTAGCGACGGCTAACCGCCTGGCCGTATTTGATCTTTTTTCAAAAGGATAAAAATAAAGTACAATTTCAGGAGGAACTTTTGATGAGAATCGCCCTGACCGGTAATCCCAACTCCGGTAAAACCACAATGTATAACGCCCTGACCGGATCAAATGAAAAGGTCGGAAACTGGGCGGGTGTTACGGTGGAGAAAAAAGAACATCCGATTAAGAAGGTTTATTGGAGCGGAGCCGATGAGTTAGTCGCTGTTGACCTGCCAGGTGCTTATTCGATGTCCCCGTTTACCAGCGAAGAGAGCATTACCAGTGCTTACGTCAAGACCGAAAATCCGGATGTCATTATCAACATTGTGGACGCTACCAATCTGAGCCGCAGCCTTTTCTTCACCACGCAGCTGCTTGAGCTTGGCATTCCGGTTGTGGTTGCCCTCAACAAGAGTGACGTTAACGAAAAGAAAGAGACGAAAATTAAGGTTGATCTCCTTGCCGAAAAGCTTGGCTGTCCGGTTGTTGAAACGGTTTCCACGGCGGCAGAAGGGCTGCAGAGCTTGATTTCTACCGCTGTTTCCCGCGTCGGCGCTGTCCAGAATGCACCGTATCTCGAGGATAAAATCAATCTGACCGATAAGAAGGCGGTCGAGGCGGCTGACCGCAAGCGTTTTGCCTTTGTTAATAAGATTGTCAAAGAGGTAGAAAGCCGCAAGGTTTTGACCAGCGATAAGAATTTCGGCGACAAAATTGACGCCGTGCTGACAAACCGTTGGTTGGGAATTCCGATTTTTGCCGTGGTAATGTTCCTTGTCTTCCAGATCTCGCAGGTTTGGGTGGGAACGCCGGTTGCCGATTGGCTGGTCGGCCATCTTGAGACCTTCCAGGGCTGGGTCGGCGAACTGTTAGCTGATGCTAACCCCCTTCTGTCGGCGATTCTTGTTGACGGTGTTATCGGCGGTGTGGTTGCGGTTGTCGGTTTCCTGCCCCTGGTTATGGTGATGTATTTCCTCATTGCGCTCCTGGAGGACTGCGGATATATGTCCCGTGTTGCCGTTGTGCTTGACCCGATTTTCAAAAAGGTCGGTCTGTCCGGCAAGTCGGTAATCCCCTTCGTCATTACCATTGGCTGTGCCGTTCCGGGTATTATGGCAAGCCGTACGATCCGCAACGAGCGTGAGAGAAGAGCGACCGCGATGCTTTCCCGCTTTATGCCCTGCGGTGCGAAAATTCCCGTGATTGCGCTTTTCGCCGGTGCTTTCTTTGACGGCGCGGGATGGGTCAGCACACTCATGTATCTCTCGGGTATCGTACTGATTTTCCTCTGCGCACTGCTCGTCAACAAGATTGCAGGCTATAAGGTCAGAAAGTCTTTCTTCATCATTGAGCTTCCCGAGTATAAGGCCCCCTCTCTCTGGGGGGCGTTCAAGTCGATGTGCAGCCGTGGCTGGGCGTATATCGTCAAAGCGGCTACCATTATTCTGCTCTGCAATATGGCCGTTCAGCTGATGCAGTCCTTCACCTGGCGCTTCACCGTGGCCGAGAGTGCAGATTCTTCGATTCTGGCCTCGATTGCGGGACCGGTTGCTTATCTGCTTGTTCCGATCGTGGGCGTACTCTCCTGGCAGCTCGCTGCTGCTGCGGTTACCGGCTTTATTGCAAAGGAAAACGTCGTCGGTACGCTTGCGGTCTGCTTTGTCGGACTTGAAAATCTGATTAATATCGAGGACCTTGAGCTGATTGAAGGTGCAGGCGTTGAGGCTGCCGGAATCATTGCCATCAGTAAGGTTGCAGCACTTGCCTATTTGATGTTTAACCTTTATACGCCGCCTTGCTTTGCCGCAATCGGTGCGATGAACGCCGAGATGAAGAGCGCAAAGTGGCTGTGGGGCGGTATCGGCCTTCAGTTGGGTGTAGGCTATACGCTCGCTTACCTGGTATACACCGTCGGTACGCTGTTTACCGATGCATCTTCTCTGAACGTTGTCGCTGCCCTGGCGGGTGGTGCCGCGGTTGCCGCCATGGTTGTGGCCGTGATTTGTATGATTCGCCATTCGGAAAAGAAGCTGGCGGCTGAGTATGCGCGCGGCGGCGCGAAGAAAGCCGCCCCCGAGTATGCCGCAAACCACTGAGGAAAATACATATGATTGATATTTTGATCATTGCCGTAATCGTTGCGATCGTCGGCGGAATCGGTTTGTATCTGTACCGTGCCAAACGGAGCGGCGTGCATTGCATCGGTTGTCCGCACGGTAAGCAATGCAGCGGATCCTGCGGCGGTGCCTGCCATTGCGGGGAAGAGAAAAAGCAAGATTCCAATCCATAACCAAATTTCGGAGGGCTGTACACTTGAGTACAGCCCTCCTTTTTAGATTGCTTGAAAAATAACTTTTTCGGTGGGGGATTTGTGAATTATGACTGTTTTTTGGGTTGACAAGGAAAAATATATAGTGATATAATAAACAAAATCAATTTATACGGCAAAATCCGATCAGATCTATGGGGGGAAAACAATGAGAATTCTTGTGTGTATCAAGCAGGTGCCAGGATCGAATAACGTAGAGGTCGATCCCGTTACCGGCGTGCTGAAGAGAAACGGCGTACAGAGTAAAATCAACCCGTACGATCTCTATGGAATTGAGACGGCGCTCGGTCTTGCCGAGCGCTTCGGCGGGACGGTGGAATGCATCACCATGGGGCCACCGCAGGCAAAAGCGATTATTATCGAAGCCGTATGTATGGGCGCTTCGTGCGGCACGGTTCTAACCGATCGGAAATTTGCCGGTGCTGACGTTTTGGCGACGGCATATACGCTCTCGCAGGGGATTCGCAAATGCGGAGCGTTTGATCTGATTATCTGCGGGAAGCAGACCACCGACGGGGATACCGCACAGGTTGGTGCGGAGGTGGCGGAATATCTGGAAATTCCCAACGTGTCAAATGTGCTCAGTGTTGACGAAATCTCTGACGGGAAGGTATACGTGACGGCAGGTCTGGATGATAAAGTGGTAAAGCTCAGTGCGGCAATGCCTTGCCTTCTCTCGGTTGACAGCGATATCAATACGCCCCGCCTGCCTTCGTATAAGCTGCGCAGACAGGTTGGAGATGATGTCGTTCGCTATCTGACCTTTGCGGATTTTGCCGATCAGAATCCCGATCATTACGGACTTTCCGGCTCGGCAACTCAGGTGGAGAGAATATTTTCACCCGAGAAAAATGCGCAGAAGTGCACGGTAAACGGAAATTCTGCCGAACAGGCGGAGGCGCTTTACCTGCTCTGTCTGGACAAGAAAATGATATAAGGGGGATGGGCGCATGGGAAAACTGGTAATTGACCAAAAACGGGTTACGCCCGAGAGCGCGGCGGCTCTTGCGAGCCTTTGTCCCTTTGGGGCAATCGGTTACGTCAACGGGACGCTGGAAATTTCCTCGGCTTGCAAAATGTGCAAGCTCTGCGTCAAGAAGGGCGGCGGTGTCGTCGAGCTTGTGGAGGAGACGGTTACCGAGATTGACAAATCCGCATGGCGGGGAATCTGTGTGTACGCCGATTGCTCAGCCGAGGGAATCCACCGTGTGACCTATGAGCTTTGCGGAAAAGCAAGGGAGCTTGCTGCGGTGACGGGGCATCCGGTATACGCTGTGATGATTGGCAGTGCGGTGATGGAGCAGGCAGAGCGCCTTCTGCATTACGGCGTGGACCGTGTGTTTGTCTATGACGATCCTGCGTTTGCCGAGTTCCGCATTGAGCCGTATACCGCCGCATTCTGCGATTTTATTGATCAATATAAGCCTTCGTCGATCCTTGTTGGTGCAACGAATCTTGGACGTCAGCTGGCGCCCCGCGTGGCCGCTCGCTGTCAGACGGGCCTGACCGCCGACTGTACGGTGCTTGAGATGAAGAAAAATACCGATCTTGTTCAGATACGTCCCGCATTCGGTGGGAATATTATGGCACAGATCATAACGCCGAATACCCGTCCGCAGTTCTGTACGGCGCGATATAAGGTTTTCAGCGAGCCCAAGCCGACTGATGGACCGCAAGGTGAGATCGTGTCGATGACGGTAACGGCTGAGATGAGACGCTCGGCGATAGAGGTCCTTTCCGTGACAGAAAAGCCGAAGGACATTGATATTGCCGAGGCCGACGTGATTGTGGCACTTGGACGCGGCGCATCGGGAGATGCGATGCGTCGGTATGCCCGTGAATTGGCCGATTTGCTCGGCGGCGTCGTGGCTTGCACCAGACCGTTGGTCGAGGGAAATGTTCTTGATGCCAAGCATCAGATCGGTCTGTCCGGTCGAACGGTTAAGCCGAAGCTGATCTTTTGCCTCGGCATCTCGGGTGCGGTTCAGTTTGTCGCGGGAATGAAGTCATCCGACTGTATTGTGGCGATTAACCGGGATCCGGCCGCGCCGATTTTTGACGTGGCGCATTACTGCGTTATCGGAGACGCCAACGAAATCGTACCGAAGCTGATAGAGCGGATAAAGGGGGATCGCAATGTATAATCGGGTTAATGCAGAGGATATTGCTGCCCTGCGGGCAATCGTTGGAGAAGGTGCGGTGCTTGTCGGTGATGCGATCAGTCCCGACTATGCGCACGATGAACTCGGCGGGATCGAAAAAATGCCCGAGGTGCTGGTTCGCGTCCATTCGACTGAGGAAATTTCTGCTGTCATGAAGCATGCCTGGGCACGCGAAATCCCGGTCACGGTCAGGGGGAGCGGAACGGGACTCGTCGGTGCCGCGGTTGCCGTTGAAGGTGGCATTTTGCTGGAAACGACTGCGATGAACAAAATTCTCCACCTGGATGAGCAGACGCTGACCGTCACGGTGCAGCCGGGTGTTCTTTTGATGGAGCTTGCCGCGTTTGCGGAGGAGCATGATTTTCTCTATCCCCCCGATCCGGGCGAGAAATCAGCCACCATCGGCGGGAATATTTCGACCAACGCAGGTGGTATGCGCGCGGTGAAATATGGGGTGACGCGTGACTACGTCCGCTCACTGACCGTCGTGATGCCGAACGGTGAAGTTCTGACGCTGGGGGCTAAGGTTGCCAAAAACAGCTCGGGGTATAGCCTCAAGGATCTGGTGATCGGCTCGGAGGGAACGCTTTGCATTATCGCGGAAGCGGTGCTCAAGCTGGTGCCTCTGCCGAAGGTATCGGTCAGTCTTTTGGTGCCCTTTTCCGATATGAAGGGGGCCATTGAGGCAGTGCCGCATATTATCCGATCAAAGGTGATTCCGACGGCAATTGAATATATGTCGCGGGATACCATTCTCTTTGCAGAGGATTATCTGGGAAAAAAGTTTCCCGATACGAAGAATGATGCGTACATTCTCTTGACCTTTGACGGGAATACCGATGCACAGGTTGAGGCGGATATGGCAGTCGTTGCCGATCTTTGTCTGGAGCTCGGGGCGATTGACGCCTATATCGTGGATACCGAGGAACGAAAGAAATCGGTTTGGTCTGCACGTGGGGCTTTTCTTGAGGCCATTAAAGCGTCGACGAGCGAAATGGATGAGTGTGACGTCGTCGTTCCGGGCAACCGTGTCGACGAATTCATCAAATATACGCACGCACTGGCGGAGGAATTCGGTGTGCGCATTCCCAGCTTCGGCCATGCGGGTGACGGAAACCTGCACGTCTATATCTGTCGGGATGCATTGGCGGATGAGGTGTGGCAGAAAACGCTTGAGGATTGCTTTGATCGGATGTACCAAAAGGCGGAGGCGCTTGGCGGACTCGTTTCGGGTGAGCACGGAATCGGCTATGCCAAAAAACATTTCCTTGCTCGGCAGTACGGCGAGACGCCCATTGCGCTGATGCAGGGAATCAAGCGGGTATTCGATGAGAAAAATATCCTTAACCCCGGCAAGGTATGCGATTGACGTGAAGAAAATAAAAAATCAGCCCGTCCTCAAAGAGGACGGGCTGATTTTTTGTCAGTCGACACCGAACATACGCTTGAGCTCGGTGTTGGCGGCGTTCGCACGGGCGGGAACCAACTGGGCAAGCGGCAGACCGCCGTTTGCCGCATCGCGGACAGCCTTTGCCGTAGCAGAGGCGAGGCCGGGCATTCCCGACGCGAAGAGGGTGGCGAAATCATAGGATGCGCTGTCCGCAATCCGATTGATCATGGCGGCGGATTGCCAATCGCGCAGACGGTTCTGCAGGCGCTCCTCGATATAGGCGTCGGTGATGATGTCGGTTGAGGCGGCGTTGAGCGCCGCCAAAAGCAGTCCCGTCATCTCGAATTTGTTGTTGTCGGCCGACACGCAGAGGACAGGGGCCGATGCACCGGTAGGGGAGTGAATGCTTCCGTCGAGGCTGGGGAGGGGGAGAATCCCCCACTCGGTTTTTGAGTCATAAATCCAGTCCATGTAGCTGAGGTTTGTGATGCAGAAGAGAACGCGGTCTACCGTAAAGGCCTGAAGTGCGGCAATCTGATTCTCGGCATTGGAGGGATACGCTGTGGATTTCAGCAGCGTGTTGCGCAGAATGCCGTCAAGCTGCTCAAGCGAATCGGGGGCAATGACCGCCGGGGTCTTTCCCTCGGTGTTGTCAACGAATTTAATTCCGCAGGAAGCCGTAATCAGATCAAGATAGGTGCTTTCACTCGGTGGGACGAGCGCGTGCCCGGATACGCCGTCGAGGGTGGCGGCATCTGCGGCCAATCGGAGATAAAGATCCCAGGTCCACTCGCCGCGATCAACGGCGGCATAGAGGTCCTGTCCCATCGTCTCGGACATGGTGCGGTTGAAGAAAACGGCAGGCAGGCTGTTGTGGTCGAGTACGGCGGCACCGAGATCGGCGTAAACGGCGTTTCCGGCACCGCCCTGGTCGGCATCCTCACCGTAAGCAATTCCGGTATTGCTCCAGAAGGGAAGATTGCGAAGGTTGCGAAGCAGGTTCGCAGCGGCAAATTTTCCGACTTGATTGGCAGGGAGCAGAAGAACGTCGGTATAGTAGAGACCGCTGTTCTGCGCGTTTTGCAGTTCTTGATAGATCACGTCGCAGGCGGCCGATGCGGGGACGAGATTGACCTTGTACCGCGCACTGATCAGCGTGTTGCGGTTATATTTGGCCACGTCCTCCCCAAGCGTATCACTCGTGGGGAAGAGCGGATTTCCCGACGCGTCGGAGGCGGAGGTGATCAGCAGGGAAGCCCCCGAAAAATCGGCGGCCGGCAGCGCGGCGAGAGTTGCGCTTGCTGACGTGGCGGCGTTGGGACGGGTGGGGGCAAGATAGGGCTCGGCTGTCGTTCCGCCTGCGGCAGTCGTGATGACGGGCGTTTGTCCGTCGTTGTGCTGCGATTCACGGAAAAGAAGTGAGCAGGAGGAGAGAAAGACGGAAAGGGCAAGCAGAGCCGCAATCGAGCAAAATCGTTTTTGCATGGTTATCTCCTGATTCAGGATATTATTCGGCCGGATGGGTCAGCGTGACCACGAAGCCGTCCATGTTGTTACCCGAGATGCTGTACGGTACGTTCTCGGGAACGGAGACCTCGGTTACGTCTCCTTCGGGGGCGAAGGGAACGTACCAGATCTCGTATTTCACGCCGTCCGTTTCGACGAAGAGGTGGTTGCCGTCGGCCTGATGGGCGCGCAGGATATTCATATATTCCTCGAGGCAGAGATTCTGTTCGGTCATATAGACCGCGTGCGGAATACCCACGTAGCGGAAATGCCATTCCTCATAGCTGATTCCCGTGACGTTGACCTTGTCGGCCGGATAGCGGAGAATATAGCCGTAGCGGGGGAGATTACGGGGAATCCAGTCGTAGACGTCAAAGTTGCTCAGCGAATACATTTTGCCGTCGCGGTAGACACCGAGGTCGAATGCCAGACCGGTGTGGTGCTCGCTGTTGCCGGGCAGCGCAACGTATTTTTGTGCTTCGGCTTCACCCACCGAATTGACGCGGTTCTGATAAATTTTCTCCTGCGTTGCATAACTGCGATAGCCGCCGTTATTGGTCAGGATCAGATAGGTATCCTCCGTCTCGGCAAGGAAAGCGTCAGCCGCACGGTTCCAGGCGGCAAGTGCGTTGCTCTCCAGCATATCGTTGGCAGAGCCGAGCTGATAACCACGGCTCTTGTTGCCGTAAAGACGGGTCAGGTGCTTCTCGGTGGCGGGGAACGTGTAAGGATAGGTCGAATTGACGACGATCAGATCACCCTTGACCATATCGGCACGGGTGAGGGTCACCTTTTTGTAAACCACGATTGGAGCCGGGGGCTTCATGGTTTCCTCGGGCGTCGTGACGGCTGTCGTATCGGTCGGAGCGGTCGTTTCGGGGACGGGGGCCGTTGTGGTGAGGGCATCCGTAATCTCGGGCGTCGTCACATCCGTCTCGTTGCCGGGGGTGCGTCCGCGAAGCAGAAGACCGACGTAAATTGCGGCAAGCGCAAGCAAAATCGCCAAAAGGAGAATGATGACGGTGACTGCGCGGCGACGGCGACGACGGCGCAGACGTTCATTGATCCGACGCTGCGGAGCGGGAGAATGATAATTGTTCATATGACCTCCGGGCAGGAAGGCGGCCGCCTTTCTGCGGTATAATAGTTTGGGTTCCGGCAGATTCTGCCCCGATTTGTATCGGGGGCGCGATGCAAAAGGCTGTCCTTGCGGACAGCCTGTTTTGCTTGAATTTATTTGGCGTCACGCATCGAGAGATTCATGCGGTTCTTCTCGTCGGTGCCGAGGAACTTGACACGGACGGTGTCGCCGACCGATACGACGTCTTCAACCTTTTCGGTACGCTTGTTGTCCAGCTTGGAGATGTGAACCATACCCTCCTTGCCGGGAGCAAACTCAACGAAAGCACCGATCGGGATGATGCGGGTGACCTTACCCTCGTAGATTGCACCGACCTCGGGCTCAAATACGATGCCGTCGATGATGGCCTTGGCAGCGTAGGCCGAGTCGCGGTTAACGGCGGCAATGTAGATGGTGCCGTCATCCTCAATGTCGATCTTGGCGCCGGTGTCGGCAACGATCTTCTGGATGACCTTACCGCCCGAACCGATAACCTCGCGGATCTTGTCGGGATTGATGTGCATGGTCAGCATCTTGGGTGCGTATTCGGAAACGTCATCACGCGGCTTTTCAATTGCCTTGAGAATGATTTCATCGATGATATAATCGCGGCCCTTGTGGGTGACCTCGAGTGCCTCGCGGATGATCTCGGGGGTCAGACCGTCGATCTTGAGGTCCATCTGAATAGAGGTGATACCCTTGTGCGTACCGGCAACCTTGAAGTCCATATCGCCGTAGAAATCCTCAAGACCCTGGATATCAATCATGGTCATCCAGCGCTCGCCCTGGGTGATCAGACCGCAGGAGATACCGGCAACGGGAGCCTTGATCGGCACGCCTGCATCCATCAGTGCCAGCGTGGAGCCGCAAACCGATGCCTGCGAGGTGGAGCCGTTGGAGGAAACGACCTCGGAAACGAGGCGCATTGCATAGGGGAACTCCTCAACCGAGGGGAGAACGGGAACGAGCGAACGCTCAGCCAGTGCACCGTGGCCGATCTCGCGGCGGCCGGGGCTACGTGAGGACTTTGCTTCACCGGTGGAGAAGCCGGGCATATTGTAGTGGTGCATGTAGCGCTTTTCTTTTTCGTTGTCAATACCGTCGAGCAGCTGAGCCTCTGCCAGCGTGCCGAGGGTTGCGATGGTTACAACCTGGGTCTGACCGCGGGTGAACATACCCGAGCCGTGAAGCAGGTTGAAGAGACCGACCTCTGCGTTCAGGGGGCGGATCTGGTCAAGGCGGCGGCCGTCAACGCGCTTGCCGTCCTCGAGCAGCCAGCGGCGAACGATGACCTTCTGCATCTTGTAGAGCAGCTCCTCCATCTGACCGGGCAGATCGGGGTATTCCTCGCTGAAGGTTTCAACGATCTTGTCGTAGATCGGCTTGATGCGCTCGTCACGGACGCTCTTATCGTCGGTATCGAGGGCGAACATCAGATCCTTTTCGCAGAAAGCGAAGATCTTGTCAAACATATCGTGATCAAGCTCGCAGGAAGGATATGCG
>JAZODX010000197.1:0-2640 GCA_045597265.1 Eubacteriales bacterium
CAGAGGATATATCCTCTGCCGCCGCTTGGTTTATTTAATAATCGTTTCGTAGCCGCTCGTTCCCCAGGTATAGGGAAGCTCGATGATCACGTCACGGTTGCCCGCAACGATGATCTCCTTGACCGACGAAAGGTTAATCAAATGGGTATTGTAGAAATAATTTGTCGAAAGATCGGGGTAGTCCTCAAATCCGACCGGCCAAAGAACAACCGAAGGAGCGGCGTTCGTATAGCCGCGCATCACGGCCGACGAGCTTCCGCTGGAGCTGGTATTATACCCGTGATGTGCCGTCTGCACGAAATCACTCTTGATCGATTTACCAAACAGCTTGACCATGATATCAAAGCCCTCGTTGGTCGCATCGCCCGGGAAGAAGAAGCGTTGGCCGGCAATATCCAGAGTGAAAATGATGGACGCAACGTTATTGATGGTATGCACGTTCGGCGCAAAGGCTTCAATCGTATAGAGCATCTCCACCGTTGCATCACGGAGGAAGAATTTCTGCCCGATATGGGCACGAACAAGCTTAGCATCCCCGCTCAGCGACTGTACGTCAAGGGCAAGCGTATCCGCGTGCTTTGCCGTTCCCTCGGGAAATACCTTTCCGCCCGAAACTGCGGCAATCACCTGCTCAACGTGAATGCGCGTGTTGCTGCCGAAATTCTTGACGAAATGGCGGAATGCCCCCCAGTGGTCACCGTCCGAGTGAGTAATGATCCATGCGGCAATGGTAATCTCGCGGGGATTCGGCGCGTGCTTGAACATAAAATCAACCAGCTGCTGGGAATCGCGTGCGCGGTTGAAGCCACCGTCAATGATGATATAACTGCCGTCGGAGAGCTGGAACACATAGCACATACCGTTTTTGTGATTCGAATCGGTCTCAAGGCCGAGCTGTGCAAGCTTGGGCGTCGTTACCTTCTCATAAACGTTATCCTTCTCAAGCGTCGGCAAACCGAGCAGCGGGCCGACGATCACGCGCGCGGTATCATTGTAGGCATAATACTGCACGGTCACGATTTCTTTATCGCTGAGATAGGTGGCAAAGGCATTGCCCTCGGGGTTGTTCTCGGTATAAAGGCGGTAGCCCTCCTTCTCCAGCTTACGGCAGTATGCAATATGCTCGTCCAGATTCACATCCGCGAAAATGATCAGATCATCCTGGTTACCGAGCTGGCAGAAGTCGGTGGCGATTGCACCGTCATAGGTCGGAAGCTTTTGCAGGCGCGTGCCTTTCAGATTAAAGGATCCCGTCAGGCAGAAGTTTTCCGCAAGAGAAAAGCTGCCTTCACTTCCCTGGTTCTCAATCAGATCGATAAATGCATCCGCCGCATCCTGCAATGCCTTTGCACCGGTTGCGTTGATCACCAGCTTGTTGCCGACAAAGGTAATAATATAATTACTGCCGTTGAGCTGCTCAAGTGCCTGCTTGGATTCGGGGTGGGCGGTTTCACCGAACAGAATATCCACACGTGCAGCCGCAGCCTCGGTGCCTCCGTCAAGATCGGTCGCGAGGGTCGGGGTGACGCCCAGCTTTTTCTTCATGGTATTGCGAATTTCAATCAGGATATTCAGGGTTTCAGCATCGGCATTTTTACTCCGCACAATCCGGTAGTCTGTCTTGCCGTCCACGACAATCGGAATCTGCGGTGCGGGTGCCTCGGTCACGGCCTCGGTCGTCACAGGCGCTGTGGTCTGCGGAGCCGCCGTCGTCGAATCGGTCAACGGAGCGGCTGTTGTATCGGTCCCCCCCGGCGTTGCCTGTCCGCACGCACCAAGACAGGAAACAAGCATGATCGAAATCAGGAAAAGACACAAAAAACGTTTCATTTTCTCCTCCGTGAATGGTATGTTTTTCAATATATACAGTACTATACCATATCTTTATGAACAAATCAATAACGATCGGCACTTTCTTTTTTGTTCTTTTTTTCTCTTTGTCTTCTGTGTGGTTTTCACGCAAAATCCACACGGAATTTTTCTGTTTAGCGTGTCAAAGGAAAATGCCGCGCATAAAAGCGCGGCATGCCAAATAAATCAATCAAGAATGGTATCGCTTCCACTCGTCCCATAGGTATAGGGCAGGTGCAGGAGAACATCCCTGTTCCCGGCAACGATAATCTCCTTAACCGAGGGAAGATTGATTAGGTGCGTATTATAGATGAAATCGGTGGAAAGGTGGGGATAGTCCGCCATACCGACCGGCCAGAGAACGACTGACGGTGCTGCTTGGCTGTATACCCGCATGACTGCCGTATATCCGTTTCCGCCCGTGTTGTAGCCGTGATGTGCCGTCTGCACGAAATCGCTCTTGAGCTTATCCCCGAAGAGCCTGAGTGCAATATCCATACCCTCATTGGTCGCATCTCCCGTAAAGAGGAAGGTCTGCCCCGCGATTTTGAATGAGAAAATCAGCGACGTCATATTATTATACGGATAGATTTCCGGTGCGAGCGCTTCAACTGTATAGAGCATCTCAAGGACAGCATCCCGGAAAAAGAACTTCTGGCCGATATGCGCGCGGACAAATTCTGTACCGTCAAGGGCAGCCATTGCATTCGCAAATGCAGTCAGATGGCTGGACATATTCGTTCCCTCAGGGAAGATTTTCTCACCGGGCAGAGCGGCAATGACCTGCTC
>JAZODX010000198.1:0-2793 GCA_045597265.1 Eubacteriales bacterium
CTTTTCCTCGGGCGGTGTCACGGTGGTCTCGGGAGCAGCCGTTGTGTCAGGGGTAGCCGTCGTCTCGGGAGCGGCCGTCGTCTCGGGAGCAGCCGTCGTCTCGGGAGCGGCCGTCGTCTCGGGTGCGCCTGTCGTCTCGGGCGAGGTGAGCGGACGGACAGTCGTCGGTGCGCCGGTATCGGTCAGCGCAACACCACGGTATTCGGCCAGCATTTCGGCAAGCATTTTTTCCATGTAAGGCTGTGCCAGCTTCATGCCATCAGGATTAAGATGGCTTCCGTCGTTCGGCTTGATCGAATATTTAGCGCGGAAGTCGGCGTCGGACATATTTACGCCTGTTGTCTTGGGGTCGGCGGCATACAGGCAGAAAATGCGCGGATCGCTGCGATATTCGACCAGGCTCTTCATGGCGTTGGCAAGCGTGATATTGGTTTCTCCGTTTTTGCTGGGGCTTGTCATATACCAGGGGGTGATCAGCACGACGATCGCATTCGGATATTTTTGGAGCGACTGATCGATCAGCAGGTTGAATGCACCCATGATGGTTTTGCTGTTTCTTGAATCATTGTCACCGAAGGGGGTTAGCTGGGTCATATCGTTTCGGGCAGACTCGATAATGATGATGTCTGCATCCCGATCGGGCATCTTATCATAGCGGTCAACCATAGGATCATTGTTCACGTAATTGGAGACCGTGCTTCCGCCAATACCAAGATTGACGCAGTCCATGCCGTATTTGTCACCCACGCGGTTAAACCAGGTGTTGGGGCGGCCAATATGATAACCGCCGAAGAGGCTGTCGCCGATGGCAAACATGGCGGCGCCTTCAAGCACGGGATAGTAAGGTCCGACCGACGTGCAGAGCAGGGCATTGCCCGCATCGAGTGCGCTTGCATAGCCGGTCTTATCGACGGCAGAGGCAATGGTAATGGCCGAGAAGCGGTCGAGAATTGCTTTTGGCGCAACCATATGAAGAAGATAGCGGTTAAGTCCATATGCATCAATGAGGGCGTTCAGCACGCTGTCACAGCTTTCTTCGTTTGGGATCGAAAGCAGGACGGCTTCAGTGCTTGCATTTGCGAGTGCGCGGACGATTTCTTCATTTTGTCCGATGCTGACAAGTACACGGCTGTTTGCATCGGGATACTGCTCGGGCAGATAGATGCGGTAATCCACGGTATTGCCTTTCGCATCAAGGAAGCTTGCATCGGTCAGCTTGCCTTTTCCTGTGACGGTGGGAACATCAAGCGTGAGGAAGACGCGGGCAGCCTTGGGGGCGAGGGTTATGTCGGGGCAGCCGGCGCGATAGGAGATCCGCAGATTCTCATTATCCTCGGTAGTGGTATACCAGTACAGATAATAATCGGTACCCGTCAAACGGTAATCTGCGATGTGACCGGCTATATTTTCTTTGCTTTTGTCAATTACCCAGGAGTTACCTGATTTTTTCCAATGTGAGAAAACGTAAACATTGCGGTTTGCCGTTGTACCGCCTTTGGCATCCGCATAGGCGGTGTCACAGAAGTATACGGTGGTGCCGGCCTTCGGAACGGTAAAGACGTCCGAGCAAAGATGATATACGTCGCCGCGGTAATAGCTCTCTTTAGAAGCCGTGTTCTGATCGGAGCCGATATAAGCAAACTGCCAGGTCAGTCCCTCGACCTCGGTGGCCGCGATGGGCAGGTCGCTGATGGGATCAACCGGGGTAAAATCGGGATCAAGATAATATTTCCGGCAATTCTCCCAAGTACCCGTTTCTCCTGTAACCTTATACTCGACGACCGGCATCTCGGTTTGATTCTTACTTTGAATCGTAATGCGGAGGTTTTCATTGTCTGTCGACGTGACATAGGAATAGGTCAGCTTTCCGCCGCTTTTCTTGGATTCGATTGCCGTATCGGCGGTTCCGTTTCCGCCAATAAAGAGAGGACCATCGGTATCCCATACCCACTCGCCGTCCTCCATCTTCCAGGCGGAGAGGGTCGTGCAGGTGTATGTACAGAAGTTGCCGGTGTCTACCCATGTGATGCGGGTGCCCGCCTTCGGCACGGTAAAGACGTCGGTCGCAGAGTAGCCGCTGGCCGTCGTATAACCGGCGGACCCGTAAGGATTGTGGGGCGCAACGACAGCCATGTTCGAATTCCATTTTACGTCAATCATGCCGCTTTCTTCGGCCGATACGGTAAAGGTAAAGAGCGGAACGATCATGACAAAGAGCAAAAGAAAAGCAATGAAGCGCTTCATGATAATTCTCCTTTCATCATTTGCGTTGTTCGTTTGATCCAAAATAATCGTATAGATTATTTTACCATAAAAGCAGGGGGACGGCAATGCACTCATCAATACAAATATGTCGCTTATCCATACAAATAAAACGGGAGCACGGCAAAAAAGCAAACGCATCGCCGATTGCGGCGATGCGTTTGCTTTGGGATCAGCGTGTGCGATGGATAAGGCGTCTGAGGATCACGTCTCCCACCTGCGAGAGGATGATGGCGGTGAACATGATCACACAGCCGAGTGTCTCGCGCACGGTGAGCCGCTCATGCAGGAGCAGGGCGGAGCAGAGCACACCGAAGACCGATTCCATGCACATCAGAAGGGAAGCGACCGTGGATTCGGTGTATTTCTGACCGACGATCTGGAAGGTATAGGCGAATCCGCAGCTCATTACACCCGAGTAGAGCAGAGGGATCATGGCCGAGCCGATCGCGGGCAGGGAGGGGGATTCGAAAATAAACATGAGGATGCAAGTCGGATCGTAGCCATGTCGTTCTGTGAGCCAAGGAGTTG
>JAZODX010000199.1:0-2687 GCA_045597265.1 Eubacteriales bacterium
CCACCCGCTATGCGGGTGGATTTTTATTTCTAAAAACCGAGATCATAGCGGGAAGATCGAAAGAAATCCCGCGGACCGGGCACGGTCTGCGGGATTCCGCAGGCGCGGGCTTTCCCCCGCTGCCATGGGGTGTATATCCGTGTGTGAACACAGAAGAAGGCGGATGTTGATCTTTAAATGGAAAGATAGCGTTCGTCGCAGGCGGTGATAGGACGAAGCGGATTTTCCGCTGTGCCGTAGGCATAGATGGTCTTTTTGCCCTGCTTGTCGCCGAGGTCGGTCGTGACGGTGAGCGAATCGGGTGCGATTCCCTCCTCGCACCAAAGGCGAAGAAGGGCGATCGGGCTTTCCGCCGCGCGGCCTCCGTTTACCGGGCAGGGCGCGAACTTGGCGGGGTTGGCACCGTGATCCTGACCCGGGATGAGGAAGTATCGCGCACCCGAAAGTGCGGTCTCCGTGCCGAGCATCTCGCATACGCGCTGATAATATTTCACCGCCTCGGGGAAGGGCACGATGGGATCGCAGCTGCCCGAGTAGAAGAGCAGCTTGCCGCCCGCCGCAAAGAAGGGGCGGAGATCGGGATCGTTTGCGTTCATATCGGGAGCGAACATGGCATTGATGCGGTCGAGGTCGGCATCAAAGTCGAATTCGTCGCCCGTGTAATCCATGCCGAACGCCCACTGGAAGGGATAGAGACGGGGGGCGAGCTTCTTGCCCCAGTTGGAGAGCTCAAACCGCCCTGCCGCGCCCCACGCCTCGGCTCCGATCGGCAGACCGCAATAGAGCTGCTCGCCCGTGCGGGGATTCTTCGGACCGTGATAGAGCTTGGACAGAAGTGCGCGGTGTTCGGCGGAGAGGGAGGGGAGATTTTCCTCGAGATAAGCGATAAAGCCGTCGATGTATGCCGGATCATTGCAGGGACGGGCAACGAAGGTATCCTCAGGCTCGCTGCATCCGGTTGCGCGGCTGTATTCCACCGCACAGCGGGTGATCTCCTGCAGGGTCTCTGTGGGGAAGACACCGAGGCCGGACTGCTTGACCTGTGTCGAGCTCCAGAGCAGATAGGTGTGCAGATGCGTGCGGTTGTGTGCGGGAACGGTGGCGATGATGCCCGCGTATTCCAGGGGAAAACGCTGTGCCATACAGAGGGCCTGCTGACCGCCGGTCGAACCGCCAATGAAATAGGCGTGCTCGATGGGACGTCCGTAGTATGCCTCGGTGACCAGCTTACCGGCGCGCGTCATCAGATAGGTCGCACGCCAGCCAAAATCCTTCCATACGTCGGGATTGTTTACGCCGCAGGTGATGCCCTCCGACGTGCCAAGATCAGTATTGATGACCGCATAGCCGCCCTTGGCGTATGCGGCAAGGGTGTGATACTCCAGCTTGCCGGCCATGCCGCCGTTGCCCGTACCGAGGAAGCATCCGTTCCAGTTCTTGGGCAGCCACAGCTCGTGGCAAATATTCGAGCCTTCACCGGGGACGGCGTGCAGAGCCACGCGCACAAGCGCAGGGAGCTCCTCGTGGGTCTTGCCGAAGGGGTCGGTATAGCTTCCTTCCTCGTCGGTTGCCTCGATGATCGTCGTATCGATTTCACGCAGGGCGGAGATCAGCTTCTCATTCTGTTCAAGTATCATGTTTTACTCTCCATATTTTCTCAAATGCAGCTGTTATCGCGCAAGATATTCCTCATCACAGGCAATACACACCCTGCGCGGATTTTTCTCAGTGCCATAGGCGTAAATCGTCTTCTTCGCCTGCACGCCACCAATCTCGGTGATCACCTCAAGGCTGTCGGGAGCGATACCCTTTTCCCGCCACAGACGAAGCAGGGTGATCGTACTGTCTATCGCAATCTCGTCGTTGAGCACGCAGGGGCCGTACTGCGTCGGACTTGCCAGGTGATCCTGTCCCGGAATAAGAAAATAGCGTGCGCCTGCAAGCGCCACATCAAGCCCGCCGACGGTATCGGTCATCAGATTATAATAATGCATGGCCTCGGAGAACGGGATACCGATGTCTGCGCCGCCCGAATAAATCAGCAGCTTTCCGCCATGCGCAAGGAAAGGACGCAATTCGGGATCGTTCGCATTCAGATCCGCCGCAAGGCATTCGTCAAAGCGATCCACATCGGCATCAAGATCAAAGTCCTCCCCCCGATAGTCGGCACCGAAGGCCCATTTGAAGGGGTACATCCTCGCCGCCTCTTTTTTCTGCCAGCCAAGCAGCTCACAGCGCTCACCCGCCCCCCGACACTCCGCACCGAACGGAATTCCGCTGAAAATCTGTTTGCCCGTGCGCGGATTGACCGGTCCGAGATAAAGCTTGTGCAGCACCTCCCTCTGTGCGGAAGAGAGCGCGGGAAGCTTTTCCCCAAGATATGCGATAAATCCTTTAATATACTGTTCATCCACGCACGGATCGGCAACGAAGAGATCGTCCGGACGGCTGTGACCGGTCGCACGGCTGTATGCAACGGCACACGCGGTCACCTCGCGGAGAAGCTCGAGTGTAAACGGCTCGGCCCCCGACTGCCTCAGCAGGTTAAAGCCCCAGAGGAAATACACGTGCTCGTGGGTACGGTTGCCGGCCGGAACACCCGCAATAATGCCGTCATATTCCAGGGGAAAACGCTGTGCCATACAGAGGGCCTGCTGACCGCCGGTCGAACCGCCAATGAAATAGGC
>JAZODX010000200.1:0-10358 GCA_045597265.1 Eubacteriales bacterium
TGCCTGCCGTCACCCTGCTTGCGTGCTTGCCCTATCTTTTTTTGGTGCAAGAGGGAACGTTTTTATACCGCTTTGCGGTGCTGGGCGGTTGCGCCGTCTTTTCGCTGATTTGCCACGCAGGCCTGCGCGCGGTCGCCATCAAAGGATTTTCGGCAAAAAGGTCTGTTGACGAATCGCTTGGCCTTGCCGTCGTCACGCTAGTACTGGGGCTGGGCGTGTGTCATCTTTTGGGCGCGAACGCCTGGAAAGCCGCCGCAACGGCGTGCGTGTTGCTTTTCGCCGCAGTCGAGGAAAAAGGCGTCACGATGACCGCCGCCGTCGCACTTTCTCTGCCCCTCGTCGTCGTATCGCAAAGCCTGACGTTTGCAGGGGTGTTCCCCGTCTTTGCCGCGCTTGCGGTGGGGCTGAACCCCGTATCTCCCGCCCTCGCCGCCTCCGTAATCCCTGTCGCAGACGCCCTGATCGGCTATTTTTTGGGGGCGTACGGATCGTACGGCTACGTCGATTTTTTATACACCTTTTGCGCCGCACTCGCCGTGGGCGTGATTCCGCACAAACTGCTTTTCCACCTTTCCCAGCGCATCGTCACTTTGCGCGAACGCCAACTGGCACGCGCCACCGTCAATCGCAACCGCGCTCTGCTATCGGGCAAACTATACGAAATTTCAAGCGTGTTTTCGGAAATGCAGGCGCTGTTTTTCGGCATGTGCGCGCCCGATCAGATTCCGGCGTTCCCATCCGGCGGCGCGCTGGATGAAATTTGCCGTACCTGTCCGCGCGCGGCGGTTTGTCACCGCGTGGACGGCGACGACGCCGAAAAACTCATCCGTATCGGCGTTTCCAAGGGCCGCCTGTCGCTGGTAGACCTCTCTGCGGACGTGACCGAGGCGTGCAAACAACCAAATCACCTACTGTTCGGACTTAACCGCATGCTGTCGTCCTCGCGCGAAAAACTGCTGGAAAAACGCAGCGAGGACGCAGGAAAAGAACTTGTCGCCACCCAGGCAGGCGCGATCGCGGATATCATCAAGCGGCTTGCCGCCGACGTCGGGCGCAGTTTGCGCTACAACGCCGCCGTCGAAAAGAAAGTGGCGCGGCGGCTTGCCGAAAAAGGCATTGCGGTCAGCGAAATTATGGCGTTTGGACAGGGCGACGACGTGCAACTTTCGGTCGTTTGCACCCCACCCGTCGACGTCAAAAAACTGACCGCCGTACTGTCGAAAACTTGCGGCGTTTCGCTTTGCCTGGACGACAAAATCGACCTCACGCCCGAAAAATGCTATTTGCTGTTCGGCAAAAAGCCCCGATACGACGCCGCGTTTGGCGTGGCAATGGCAACCAAACACGGATCGGAGGCGAGCGGCGACACCCACTCGTTGGTTCGGATCGACAAAAACAGGTTTCTGGTGGCGCTGTGCGACGGCATGGGCAGCGGAACGGACGCAAACACGCTTTCCGCCTCCTCCCTCTCTCTGATCGAAAGTTTTTACCGCGCAGGCATGGATCGGGACGCCGTTTTTGCCACCGTCAACCGCATTTTTACGCTTGGCGCGGAAGACCGCTTTACCGCCATTGACGCCGCCACCGTCGATTTGCAGACGGGCGAGGCGGATCTCATCAAAATGGGTGCGCCGTACGGCTTTGTTCTCACCGACGGTGGGATTCGGCTGGTAGAGGGCAGTTCGTTGCCGCTTGGGATTCTGGACGACCTGAAACCGGGCGCGGCAAGCGCCACACTTCGCGCAGGCGACACCCTGGTTCTGCTGTCGGACGGCGTGACGGACGCGTTTGCCTCGTCCACCGATTTACTCGACTTTTTGGCGGCGCTGCCTGCCAAGAATCCGCAATCCCTCGCCGACGCCGTGCTGGAAAAAACGCTTGCCCTCTGCGGCGGAAAAGCAAACGACGACGCCACCGTCGTCGCCGTCAGGTTGTTTTCCGCAAGTAATTCCGCCGCGTAAAAAAAGCCCGACGAATCTACCGTCGGGCTTCTTTGTTGTCAAGCGGCATTTTTTTAATCGATAAAGTCAAATTCGATTTCGCCGATCACTACCGTATCGCCGTCTTTTGCCCCTGCCTTCCGCAGTTGCTTGATGACGTTTTTGTCGCGCAGAGTTTTCTGGAAATACGCCAGCGAATCGCTGTCGTCCAGTACGACGTTGCGTTCCAGCAAATCAACCAGCGGCCCAAACACGACGTATGCGCCGTCGTCGTCACGCACGATTTCAAACGACGATTCGTCGGGGCGTTCGTAGACAAACGCCTCGTGCTCGATGGGTTGCGGCGGCGGCAGTTCGGCAAGCACTCTTGCCATTTCGTCCACCAGTTCCTTGACGCCTTCGCCCGTGACGGCGGACACGGCAAACACCTTTTGCCCCACCTTTTGTTCAAACGCCCGTAGGTCTTCTTCGCTTTGCAAAATATCCGTCTTGTTCGCCGCAATGATCTGCGGTTTTTCAGAAAGTTCCCGGGAATAGCGCGCAAGTTCCTCGTTGATTTTCAGATAATCCTCGTACGGATCGCGCCCTTCGCTGCCCGAAACGTCGACGACGTGCACGGTCATGCGCGTACGCGCAATGTGCCGCAAAAAGTCGTGACCAAGGCCTGCGCCGTCCGCCGCGCCCTCTATCAGCCCCGGAATATCCGCCACCACAAACGAGCGGTCGTAATACTTCACCGCGCCGAGGTTTGGCGAAAGGGTGGTGAAATGATAGTTTGCAATTTTCGGCCGCGCCGACGAAATGCGCGACAGCATCGTCGATTTTCCGACGTTGGGAAAGCCAACCAGCCCGACGTCGGCAATGGTCAGCAGTTCGAGGACGAGTTTGCGCACCGCCGTGCGCTCGCCTTTTTGCGAAAAATGCGGCGTGTGCCGACGGCTGGTGGTAAACTTGACGTTGCCCTTGCCGCCCCTGCCGCCTTCTTCCAGCGTCACTCTGTCGCCGGGCGCGTACACGTCTGCGATAATCGCGCCGCTTTCAAAGTCCTTGATCACCGTGCCGCAGGGCACTTTGATCACCAAATCCTCGCCGCACTTTCCCGTGCAGTTATTCGTGCCGCCGCGCTCTCCGTCGCCGGCGGTATATTTTTTGGTGTAATAGAAATCCAGCAGACTGCTTTTCGCCGCGTCCGCCTCGAAAATGATCGCGCCGCCGTGACCGCCGTCGCCGCCGTCCGGTCCGCCCGTCGCAATTCCTTTATACCGCAAAAACGAGGTCATGCCGTCGCCGCCGTTGCCGGCCTTTACGGTGATAATCGCTCTGTCTACAAACATACTTTATTCCTTTTCGGCAACGCCCATTTCTTTCAGCATTGCGCGCGCCGCTTTCTTTCCTGCGCCCATGGCAAGTATCACCGTCGCCGCGCCCGTGACGGCGTCGCCGCCGGCATACGTGCGAGGAAGCGAGGTGTGCATGGTTTCCTCGTCGACGACAATCGTGCCCTTTCCCTGCGTTTGCAAATCCTTACACGCATTTTTCAGCAAGGGGTTGGGACTGGTACCGATCGACATAATCACCATATCGCAGGGGATTTCGTATTCGCTGCCCTCGATGGCCACCGGACGGCGACGTCCGCTTGCGTCGGGCTCGCCCAGTTGCATTTTTTGCACGGTCATCGACCGCACCCAGCCGTCCTCGCCGTTGATACAAACGGGATTACGCAACAGATCAAGCACCACGCCCTCTTCTTCGGCGTGACGGATTTCCTCTTTTCGGGCAGGCATTTCGTCGCGGCTTCTACGGTATACCACGGTCACGTTATCCGCGCCCATGCGCATTGCCGTGCGCGCCGCGTCCATTGCGACGTTGCCTGCGCCCACGACCACGACGTTTTTGCCGTGCATGACGGGCGTTGCGCTCTGTCCGTCGTACGCCTTCATCAGGTTGATACGGGTGAGGTATTCGTTTGCCGAATACACGCCGTTGTAGTTTTCCCCGGGGATATTCAAAAACACGGGAAGACCTGCGCCCGTGCCGATAAACACGGCGTCGTAGGATTCCAAAAGTTCTTCTACCGTCAGCGTTTTGCCGATGACGACGTTGGTCTGAAATTCCACGCCAAGCGCTTTGAGTCCGTCGATTTCGGTGGCGACGAGATTTTTGGGCAGACGGAATTCGGGAATTCCGTACGTCAACACGCCGCCCGTGCGGTGAAACGCCTCGAACACGGTGACTTTGACGCCTGCCTTGGCGAGGTCTGCCGCGCAGGTCAGTCCGGCAGGGCCGCTGCCGACCACCGCCGCGGTTTTTCCGCACGCCGCCGCTTTTTGTACAGGCGCAGGATTCAAAAGCGCGCGATCGGCAACAAAGCGTTCTAATAGTCCGATTGCCACCGGGCCTTCCATTTTTCCGCGAATACAGTTGCCCTCGCACTGCGTTTCTTGCGGACAAACGCGCCCGCAAACGGCGGGCAGTGCGTTGGTCGAACGGATTACGGCGTAAGCCTCCTCGAATTCCCCCTCGGCCACACGCGCAATAAATTCGGGAATACGCACGTTAACGGGACATCCCGAAACGCACGGCTTGTTCCGGCAATTCAGGCACCGCTTTGCCTCAAGGATTGCTTCCTCGGCACTGTATCCCTGTGCAACCTCCTCGAAATTGCGGCGGCGCACCTCGGGACACGCCTCAGACATCGGCACTTTATTCATCTGCATATTCGGCATGGTATCTCCCCCCTCAGGTTGCGGATTCGCCCATCTGCATGATGCGGCAATGCGCATCTCTTGCACGGGTTTCCGCCTCAGCATAGGTACGGTTGCGGCGAATCAGCTCGTCAAAATCAACCTCGTGCCCGTCAAAATCGGGGCCGTCAACGCAGGCAAACCTGATCTTTCCGCCAACCGTCACACGGCATCCGCCGCACATTCCCGTCCCGTCAATCATGATCGGGTTCATACTGACGACCGTCTTAATCCCGTATTCACGGGTGAGAAGGCAGACGAACTTCATCATCATCGGAGGACCGATTGCAATAACGAGGTCGTATTTGACACCGCTCTCAATTTTCGCCCTCAAGCCGTCGGTCACAAGACCACGGTTTCCGTTTGAACCGTCATCGGTCAGAACGGTCAGCGAATCGGAGCAGGCACGCATCTCCTCCTCGAGAATGATAATATCCTTTGAACGGAAGCCGGCAATGATGTCGACCTCACTTCCCTGCTCATGCAGGTATTTCGCCTGCGGATATGCAATCGCACAGCCAAGTCCACCGCCAATGACGGCAACACGGCCGTATCCGTCAAGATGCGAGGGAGTACCGAGCGGACCGACGAAATCGAGGATTTCATCCCCTTCCCCAAGCGCGCCGAGCTGCATCGTGGATTTACCGACCTTTTGGAAAATCACCGAAACCGTTCCGGCGTCACGGTCATAGCCTGCGATGGTAAGCGGGACGCGCTCTGCGGTCTCGTTCACGCGGAAGATAACAAATTGTCCGGGCAGCGCACGGGCGGCGATGCGTGGTGCGTAAACCGACAGAAAATCTGTGGTTTCATTAAGCGGATATTTTTTGACGATCTTTGCCATAATCAGTCTCCAATGTTCACGTGAGATTACTTAATATTATATCATTTTTTTCTTTCCTTTTCAAGGCGAATTCGGGTGTATTTTTGCCAAAATATTGCCCTTGTCCATCTCCATTTTCTCCTTGATAGCCAAAACCGCATAATTATACCACGGCACACAATCGGAGACGGAGGCGATTCTGCCGTACGAATTCACAATTCTCTTTCTGATTTGAATGTAAACATTTTGTTTTTCGGTTGCTTTTATCTGCGAAATATGGTAAAATAAAGGATGAATTCATTTCCCGGAGGAACTTCCGATGCAATCCAAAAAAATTGCTTTTCTCGGCGTCGGCAACATGGCCGGCGCAATTCTGGGCAGTCTGCACGGTATCATAGATGACAGCCGTATCATTCTCTACGACCGCTTCCCCGAAGCGATGTCCCGCTACGCCGACCGCGCGTATCAGATTGCCGAATCGGCACCTGCAGCGGTTGCGGCTGCCGATTTCGTCGTCTTTGCCGTCAAGCCACAGAATATCCCCGAGCTGTTCGCCGAGCTGCAGGCGGCTGACGTCTGCCACGGCAAGGTTCTGATATCGATTGCGGCCGGTGTCTCCATCGCCAAATTTGAGGCAGCCTTCGGCCCGCTTCCCGTCATCCGCACCATGCCGAACACACCAATGCTTATCGGTGCAGGTGTTATCGCGCTTTGCCGAAACGCACCGGTGGATGATGAAACCTTTGCCTTCGTACGCTCTCTCTTTGATGCGGCCGGCACCACGCTGGTTCTGGATGAGGCCGACATGAATAAAATCATTTCGGTGACGGGCTCTTCCCCCGCATACGTATTTCTCTTTATCAAATCGATCTATGAATCGGGTCTTGCACAGGGGCTCTCCGACGAGGGCCTTCTTGCCGCCGCGTGTGACGCGGTGATCGGCTCGGCCAAGCTTCTCCGTGACTCGGGCAAAACGCCGGATGAGTTGATTCGGATGGTCTGCTCAAAAAAAGGAACGACCGAACAGGCAATGTTCAAGCTGGAGGAATACAAATTCTCCGAGGCAATCCACGAGGCCATGCTGGCGTGTACGTGCCGCGCCGAGGAGCTTGGACGGGAATGACATAATCTCGTCCGCACTGCCATATGATGAAACAAAAACCATTGGCAGGAGGACGTTATGCAAGAGACGTATATCCCCGCACCCGAGGTCATTTCCCGGCGCAATTCCCCCACCGTAATCCGCCTGCGGATCACAGGCCAGTATCTCTCTCTTTATCTGCTTGCCTTTCTTTTGGGCATCGTCCTGTGCTCCCTGCTTGATCCCGCTTCTCTTCCGCCGATCGGCAGATATACCGACGCCCATTTCGGCACGCCTTTCGTCGGATGCACGCGTCTGCCCGATTACGCTGCCGTTATCATGGACAGTGCGTCGGGCGATATCCGCGCCATGCTGCTGATTCTCACCTTCGGCTTTACGATGTTCTGCCCGCTTGCCCTGAGCGCACTCACCGCCTGGCGCGGCTTTGCCCTCGGCTTCACCTCTGCTTATCTCTGCACGTCGATTACCGAAGAACTGATCGTCCTTCCCTGCGGCGGTGCGCGCTTCATTCTCTTTCTTGCGGCAAATGTGCTGATTGCCGCCGCCCTCGTCTTTCTTTCGGCGCAGGCCGTCCTTTTCTCGCACCGTTACCGCGAGATTTGCGGTCATCCGCGCAAAATTTTTCGCTCCCCCTTCGTCGGGCAGTATCTGTTCGGCTATCTGACAATGTTCGGCTTCGTCATGCTCGTGCACACGGTCTATGCGCTGTGCAATTTATGGATAAAGTAAGTTTCAAACTATAATGAGGTTTAAATCGTGGAACAGGAAAAGAAAAAATTCAAATTATTTGACTTTAACCGCGACGGTAAAGGCGTGGAAAAAGAGGAAGTCGGCCCCCCAAATCTGAAAAACTTCTTCAAACTTTTCGGCCGTAAGTTTACCCGACTGCTCTCGCTCAATCTCTATATTCTTCTGCAGGCCATTCCCGCAGCACTCATCCTCTATCTCTACGTGATCGGCGGTAAAACCCCCTCGATTCTCTCTCCGATTTATCCTGCGCTCTACGGTGCGTCGCAGGTGATCGATTCTCCCGTCTTTGCCCCCCTCTTCTCTCAGTACGGCATGCAGACGCAATGGGCCTTTCTCTCTCTCGGGGAAATTTTGCTGATTGCTGCCGTGGCCGTCCTCTGGTTCGTCGTCTTCGGCTGGCTTAACGTCGGCGTGACCTACAACCTGCGCAGTATGGTACGTGCCGAGCCCGTCTTTATGTGGAGCGATTTCTGGTATGCCATTCGCCGCAACCTCAAGCAGGGGCTCATTCTCGGCGTTATCGATCTTGCGATTCTCGGCATTCTCTTCCATAATCTGACCTTTTTCTATAATCTGATCGGTACCTTTGCTATGGATTTGATGTTTTATATGACCATTGCCCTGACGCTGATCTATATCTTTATGCGCTTCTATCTCTATCTGATGCTGATCACCTTTGATCTCTCCATCGGAAAGCTGATCAAAAATGCATTTATCTTCGCGCTCGTCGGCATCAAACGGAACGTCATGGCTCTGCTCGGCATTCTCCTGCTTGCCTTTATCAATTTTATGCTGATCGTGCTCCTGGCCCCTCTCGGTATTATCCTCGTGGTTATTCTTCCCATCGTCTACTTCCCTGCATGCGCCTCATTTATGGCGGCATATGCGGCATGGCCGAAGATTGATGAGCTGATGATCAAGCCGTATCAATCCGAGGAGGATGACGGAGACGGGGATATGCTCTCAGGCTCGGAGGAAGAAGCCCTGTTATAACAATAAGGGGTGTCGCGCAAATCGGCGCGGCACCCCCTTGCTCCGCTTTATCAACGACTGCCGAGTAATTCGCTGATCCCCACAAAACGATAATTTTCATCAAGCAGTGCGGGAATCACGAGACGCAGTGCCTCGGGCGTCGGGCTGTCGAAGCCGATATAATCGTGCATCAAAATAATATCTCCCGATTTCACCTGCGTGAGAATATGATCGGCAATCGCCGCAGGCGGAGTATGATCCCAGTCCCGGGTATCAATATTCCAAAGAATCACCCGATAATCCAACTCCCGTGCCGCCTCAATGAGATGCTCGTTGAACATCCCCTCGGGCGGGCGAAAAAGCTTGGTTTTGTAATCGCTGAGCTCGTAAATAACCGATTCCGCACGCAGGATTTCCTCCTTGACGGTGTCTGCCGCCGCGTGGGAAAGTCTGCTGTGATCGTAGCTGTGGTTGCCGATCTCATGCCCGGCCGCCAGAATTTCTCCGATAAGTGCCGGATAATACTCGGCGTTCTCTCCCACAATAAAAAAGGTGGCACGCACGTCGTATTCGGCAAGAATCGACAGAATTTCCGCCGTGTAGCGCGGATGCGGCCCGTCATCAAAGGTCAATGCAATCTTCCCGCCCTCGTTTGCGTGTGCACGGTAAACGATGCTGCTCTCCCCCTCCGTTTCCGCATCCGCCGAGACAGGACAGAGACCAAGCATCAGAACGAGCAGGATTGCCATGCACCGAAATCCCACTCTCATTTTCCCTCCGCTGTCAATTCATCCAGCGTGCCGAATCGCCAGCCCTCCGCCTTCAGCGTGCTGATCACATCCCCGAGAATCGCCGCATTTGCGGAAGAGGTAGGATGCAGAAGCAAAACGGCACCGTTGTGCATATTGTCAAGAATCTTCTGCCGTGCCTGCTCGGGCGTGGGCTGTTTATCGTTATCCCAGTCGGCGTAGGCAAAGCTCCAAAAAATCGTTTTATATCCAAGCGCATTCGCCCACTCCATATTCTGCCGATTAAAGAGCCCCTGCGGCGGGCGATAGTAGCGCGGCATTACCTCACCGGTCAGCTCGGTATAAGCGCGGCTGAGTCGATCCAGCTCCTCGGCAAAGGCTTCCTTCGTTTGCATCTTCGTCATATCGGGATGCCGATCAGTATGGTTGCAGACGGTATGTCCCTCCTCTGCCATCCGACGGACGAGCTCAGGGTTCCGCTCGATCAGATTACCCAGAATAAAGAAAGCGCCCGGAACCTCCTCTCGCCTCAGCGTATCCAGAATTATCTCCACGTTTCCGTTCTCGTAGCCTGCATCAAAGGTGAGATAAACCACCTTTTCCTCGGTATCATCTCCATGCTCCCGGTCGATAAAATATCCCCCGAACGTCTCAACCCAGCTGAGATCGGTACCAAACTGCGGCTGCTTATGCGCCTTATTGCGCATACAGTACCAGCCGATCGCATCTCCTGCCGATACCGGCAGCGTCAGAATCGCGGCACAGAGCAACGCGCATATCCGAATTCTGCGCATGATTTTCCATTGCATTTTTGCATCATCTCCTTCACGTAAAGTTTTCGCCGAATCGCCGTCATCAAGCCGCGTTAAAAGATGGTTTGCGGATATGCAGTAGGATTATTGTGAATATTCTTCCAATTTTGTTGAATATAACAATTGATTTTTGAATAAATATGCGTTATAATAGGAACAATCAATTTCCGCTGACGCAATAAGAAAGGATACATACCATGAAAAAGGAAATCAAAAAAATCGTTCTTGCCTACTCGGGCGGTCTCGACACCTCGATCATCATTCCGTGGTTGAAGGACAACTATCCCGGCTGTGAGATCATTGCCGTCTGTGCCGACGTCGGCCAGGGCAAGGAAACCGACGGTCTTGAGGAGAAGGCAATCAAGACGGGTGCCTCCAAGCTTTACATCGAGGATCTGCGCCGCGAGTTCATCGAGGATTACGTATTCCCGACCATGCAGGCAGGCGCAAAATACGAAAACCAGTA
>JAZODX010000201.1:0-5911 GCA_045597265.1 Eubacteriales bacterium
CGTCGTCTCGGGTGCGGCCGTCGTCTCGGGTGCGGCCGTCGTCTCGGGCACAGCCGTCGTTTCAGGTGCGGCCGTTGTCTCGGGTGCCGCCGTCGTCTCGGGCACAGCCGTCGTTTCAGGTGCGGCCGTTGTCTCGGGCGCCGCCGTCGTCTCGGGCGCGGCCGGGACATTCATACATCCGGCAAGACAACCAAACATCAGGCAAGACATCATTACAGCACGCCAAATACGTTTCTTCATGATTTTCGTCCTCCTTAATTACTTGACGAAATGATACTCAATCAAAACGGGATAGTGATCGGATAAATATCCGCCCGTTACCGTTTCATCCAAAACATCGTAGCGATCAACTGCAATATCTTCATCGGTGACGAAAATATGATCGAGAATCTGCTCAAGATGCTGATAGGCATGGCAGGTCGGGACCTCTTTTGTAACCCCGGCGATCGTGGACGCATCGGTCAGTCTCGTCTCGTTGATCTGCCGATAGAGCGCATGGCCCTTATGAATGTTGAAGTCGCCCGTGGTAATGATGGGCAGATCGGGATATCGGCCGATGAAATCGAGGAACACACGAACCATATTCGGACTCGACTGCATATGAAGACTGGCTATCAGCATTCTTCGCCCGTCCTCAATCCGCTCAAGCAGCGTGTACACCAAAACGCGAGTCCAGCGCGTCTCGGGAAACATGGAAGGAATGTCGGGAGTAGCAGAAAGCCAATAGGGGCCGTGGTCGAGCAGGCGGAACGTATCGGTTCGGTAGAAGACGGCACAGGCGCCGCCCGGGTCGTGATTGTTCAGCGGACCGATATCCACACAGGCATACTCATCGGCAAGCGCTTGTGAAAGATAATCAACCCACACCTGCGTGCATTCCTGCAGACAAAGTGTGTCGGGTGCTTCGCGTCGGATCATATCCCGCACGCCGCTCATCCGCGCTTCGGGATCATTGTATTGAACGTTGAATGTCATGGCCTTCATGGTACAGCACTCCTTTATTCTGCCCGATCGCTTGGGCCGGGCTCAGTTGGATTTGATAAAGCGATATTCGATCATCACGGGATGATGATCCGAAATATAAATTTTATTGATTTTTTCCTCGAGGACGTCATAGCGCTCCACCGCAATCGTATCGTCAGTCACGAAAATATAATCGATGACCTGGTCGAGATTCTGATAGCCGTGGCAGGTGCTGGCCTCTTCGGTAATTTCGGCAATGGAAGAGGAGTCGGTTAAGCGGGATTTATTGATATATTCATAGAAGGTATGCCCCTTCTTGATATTGAAATCGCCTGTGGAAATGATCGGAACATCGGGATAGCGTTCAAAAAAGTCCAAATACACCTTGACCATATTCCAGCTCGTCTGCATATGCAGACTGGTCACAAGCAGACGCTGACCGTCCTCGATCCGCTCAAGAAGCGCATAAACCATGACACGGGTCCATTGCGTTTCGTCGCTGAACTTCGACGGAACGTCGGGGGTAGCGGACAGCCAATACGGACCGTGCTCAATCAGCTTGAATTTTTCCTTGCGGTAGAAAATCGCACACGCCCCGCCCGGATCATGGTTGTTCAGCGGGCCGATATCTACATAGTCGTACGTATCCGACAGCCGATTCGACAAATAATCCACCCAGTCCTGCGTGCATTCCTGCAGACAAACCGTATCGGGCAAATCGCGCTCTATCAGCTGCTTCAGGCAGGCCATTCGCGTGCCCGGCTCCGAATATTTCACGTTGAGCGTCATCGCCTTCATGAGACCTTTATCTTCCGTCAGTTCAATTGCGGCCGTCTCGGGTGTGGCCGTCGTTTCGGGCGCCGCCGTCGTTTCGGGCGCTGTCGTCGTCTCGGGCGCTGTCGTCGTCTCGGGTACCACCGTCGTTTCGGGGACGTTTGTCGGCAGAGCTTCACCGGAATCTCCCGAGCATCCGCCAAGTGCCCCCGACAGCAGGCAAAGTAGTGAGAGGAAAACGATCAGTGTATTTTTCATATTTTTCTCCGTTTTTATCATAAATCGAGTAGGGGGAAACGGGATATATCAGCGGATCATATCGGGTAAATCCAACAACTCAGCAAATGAATCCACGACGGGAACGCCTGCATCAAGAAGACGCGCCTTCGTTTGGTGTCCGCCGGCGATCAAAACGCAGTCCGCACCGATTTCCGCTGCGGTTTCGGCGTCGTGAAGCGTATCGCCCACGAAAAGCGGTCTGGCCTGCGGGTGTGTCTCCCGCCACCGCCGCGCAACCTCCACCTTGCTTCGTGCGTAGATATCGCCGAGCCCGAGAATCGTCTCGAAAAATCCTGCGATTCCAAGCGCGGTAAGCTGGCGGGTCAGCATATTGATCTCGGAAGCCGAGAGAACCAGCTGCGGCATTCCCCTACGGAACAATTCCCGCATGACGGGAAGAACGCCGTCACGCAGACCGGCTGTTCGGCTTCTGCGCAGATACTCCTCCAGCCAATCATGGGCCAGCACGTCAAAGCCCTCACCGTCGACGTCAAAGCCCAATTCGCGATAATACTTTTCAATGGGAAAACCAAAATGCGCACGGTAATCGTCAAGCGAGGCAAGAGACGGCAGGCCGCGGGAATCCAGCAGGTAATTGATGCTGTCAAACCCTGCCTCCATATCGTCGTATATTGTTCCGTTAAAATCCCAAATCAGATGTGTCCACATAAATTCCTTTCAAAAGCAAGCAGACCGGAATGGATTGTCCATTCCGGTCTGCGCAAAAATCCTGACCGCAAAAATTAATCCAGCGGCGGCCAAGTGGTGTTAAACCACTCGTTATAAATATAGTTGGGCGATTTGTCGTATTTTGCAATACTCGTAGCAAGCGTCATATTCTCGTCAGCCAGAACCTCTGCCTTCGCCGTGTCAAGGAATGCCGTAAGCTCCTCAAGCGAGTTGCAGGCTTCGTAGCGCTCAAAATACGGCTCTGCCATCGCAGCAACCTTTCCGACCATCTCTTCATCAAGGCCGGAATCCACGTACGTGAAGGTGTACAGCGGATCGATACGGGCATCCAGGTTCTGCTTTTTGCCGTATTCCCAGATATCGGCAGGCATACCCTCTTCCGGATGTGCCACAAACGCATTACCGGTCTTGCGGATATCCATCATATAATCGTTGTTCAGACGGGTCAGAACACCGGTTTCTTCATCAACGGTATAGTTCACGCCCTCAATACCGTACTGGAGCAGGTTGCGCAGCTCGGGGTTGGTATTGATGTAGGTGATAATCTCCATACTACGGGCAAGATCCTTGGTATAAGCAGAAACGGCAAACATACCGGCAAAGAGCTCCTGCTCGTTTACCATCGGGTTCTCGAGTACGATCATCTCGTATTCCTCGCCGTAGGTCTTCGTCAGATATGCATCACCCTTCATTACGGCAACAGCAAATTTCTTGGAGGCTGCATCGCCTTCCTTGATATAGTTGTTATCCTTGAAAAGCTGGATGGTCTTCATCTGATCGGTGATCTGCGCGATGCTGAAGATGCTTCGGAAAGCGAGACGGAGACCACCGCCGGCCTTCGGCTCGGTATAACCGCCCGTGGGCGCTACGTATGCAGCCATAACCGAACGGTCGTTGGTAAAGTCAAGCGTCTTGCTGTCGAGAGAGAAGTAACGCAGGTTGGTCAGCATCGGAACGCCGTACACGGGGGTGACATCCTTTTCATGCTTTGCAACGTCTGCAACGAACTCGGCAGTGTCGGTCAAGGTCGAGAACTCGGAAACGTCATAGCTGTACTTGGCAGCCAGCTCCTTGTTGATCAGCAGATAGGTGTATTCACCCATCATGAAGTTGTTGGGAATTGCATAAACGGAGTCGTAAACCGAAACCGCATTAAAGAGCGTGGGATTGATGTAATCCTTGAGCTTCTTCGAGCCGCTGGACAGCTCGTCGTTCAGACGCTCGATTACCTCGCGGTCGATATAGTCCATATAGCGGTCATAACCGGACAGATAGATAATGTCAAGCTGACGCTTACCTTCTGCAGGATACTTCAGGTCAGTGAGACCCCACTCGTTGACAACCGTTTCCTCTGCCGTGGTTTGAGCCTCGGTTTCCAGAGTAGGCTTGGTGGTTGCTACCGTTTCACCGCGTGCCTTTGCGGCCTTTGCCTCGGCCTTCAGACGCTTCTTCTCGGCTTCCTCAAAAGCAATCTGCTCCTCAAAGTCGGCAATCTTGCCGTCGATGATCGCATAGTGCTCTTCCTCGGACGTCGTGAAGTAAATGTTCAGCTGAGTCTTGAACTTTGCCTTGGTGATTTTATTGATCTGCTCAAAAACGGCAGCAGCAGCCTCGGGGGTGGTTCCCTCCTCGGCAACGATGTACATATTCAGCGTAGTCGCATAACGGGATGCATCGTCAACGATCTTTCCCTCTGCATCGTCATTCGACGAACTGCAGCTGGTCAGCATGACGGAGAAGAGCATCACGATGGTCAGCACAAGACTGATCAGTCTCTTTTTCATGTATCGGTCCTCCTGTTTCTCTTGCGGCGGCGCACACGCACCGACATTACATTAATACTGTTATATTGTACACGAAAATCCTTATTCTGTCAAGGCAATTTTTTTGTACGGAAGCAAACAAAATCGTGAAATCCCGTTCATATTTGCCAAAAAAACGAAAAAGGACGAAGGGAAAATGTCATTTTCGTCAACATTTCCCCTTTGTTCTTGTTCAAATCATCAATTTTTCCGTCAATCAAAACAAAAATAAAGAATCGGTTTCGTCTATAATCAACAATTTTCTTTTGTGCAGACGATTAATCGAGGTAATCGCGCAGACGTTTGGAACGGCTGGGATGACGCAGTTTACGCAGTGCTTTTGCCTCAATCTGGCGAATGCGCTCACGGGTGATATTAAACTCACGGCCTACCTCCTCAAGCGTACGGGTACGGCCGTCGTCAAGGCCGAAGCGAAGCTTGAGCACGTGCTCCTCACGAGGCGTCAGCGTGTGCAGAACCTCGTTGAGCTGCTCGCGCAGAAGGGTGTAGTACGCTGCCTCAGCAGGTGCGGGCGAATCGTCGTCGGGAATGAAGTCGCCGAGATGGCTGTCCTCCTCTTCACCGATCGGTGTCTCAAGCGAAACGGGATCCTGTGCAATCTTCATGATCTCGCGAACCTTATCGGCACTCATACCCATCTTCTCGCCGATTTCCTCCGCAGAGGCCTCGTGCCCCAGCTCCTGCAGAAGCTGGCGGGAATAGCGGGAAACCTTATGAATGGTCTCCACCATATGCACGGGGATGCGAATCGTACGCGCCTGATCCGCAATTGCACGGGTAATGGCCTGACGAATCCACCAGGTTGCATAGGTCGAAAATTTATAGCCCTTGCGGTAATCGAACTTATCTACGGCCTTCATCAGACCGAGGTTGCCCTCCTGAATCAGGTCAAGGAAAAACATTCCCTTACCGACGTAGCGCTTGGCGATCGAAACCACCAGACGAAGGTTCGCCTCGACCAATTCGTTCTTGGCCTCCTCGTCCCCCTCTGCCATCCGCTCTGCCAGAAGCAGCTCCCGATCGGCGTCAAGCAGCGGCACCTTACCGATTTCCTTGAGATACATACGGACGGGGTCATCAATTGCCAGTCCTTCCTGCGCCAGCATTTTTTCCATTTCCTCGGCGCTCTCAAACTGCTCGACCTCACTCTCGATTTCCTCGAAGCCGCTTGCGTCCATATATCCCGGAACGCTGATTCCGTTGCTCTCCAGTGTCTCGTAGAGCTTGTCAATCTGCTCCATATCGTAATCGAGCTCTTCTAAAGCCTCCTCGATGTCTACGTTGGACAGCGCGCCCTGCTTCCCTTTCTCAATGAGATCGGTTACGTCAAGTTTCTTTTCGTTACTCATGCATTTTCCCCTTCTGTGGTATGTATTTCTTAC
>JAZODX010000202.1:0-11727 GCA_045597265.1 Eubacteriales bacterium
GGTCTGTTCGACGACTACGGGTACCAATGCCATGGGAAAACCTCCTGATTTAGGTAAATTCGTTATGCCTTGGCTTCTTCAGCCTCGGGTGCCTTATCGGTGATAACGGCCTTTTCTCTGACGAGATCCATTGCCTTCTTCACCTTCATGTCTGCTGCGATCATCTCAGCGTCGATGCTTGCCTTAACCTCGTCAAGAGCAACACCGTATGCCTGAGCGATGTTGTTGTATTCCTCGTCGATTTCTGCCTCGGTGGCAACGATGCCCTCAAGCGCAGCAATCTGCTCGAGTGCAAGACGGGTTTTAACCTGGCGCTCAGCCTGGGGACGCATCTGCTCACGGAGAGAGTCGAGGGTCTGACCGGTGTACTGGAAGTAGGTCTTGAGATCAAGCCCCTGCATACGGAGACGGTTGTCGTAATCGCGGACGAAGTTTTCGGTCTCTGCAACAAACATGGACTCGGGAATCTCAGCCTCAAGCTTTGCGATGAGTGCTTCAATCAACTGCTCGTCAACCTCAGCCTCAGCGGTCTTGTCGTGTCTCTTCTGGATTCTTGCCCGAACGTCGGCAGTATATTCATCCAGCGTGTCAAATTCGGAAACGTCCTTTGCAAACTCGTCATCCAGCTCGGGAAGCTCGGTTGCGGTGATGGCGTGCAGAACGCACTTGAAGACAGCAGGCTTACCTGCCAGCTCAGCAGCATGGTACTCCTCGGGGAAGGTGACGTTGACGTCAAAGGCTTCACCGATCTTCTTGCCGACGATCTGCTCCTCAAAGCCGGGGATAAACTGGCCGGAGCCCAGCTTCAGCTTGTGGCCCTCTGCCTTGCCGCCGTCAAATGCAACTTCATCAACGTAGCCGTCGAAGTCGATGGTTACGGTGTCGCCCATCTCTGCGGCACGGTCGGTGATCTCCAGCTCGCGTGCGTTGCGTTCGCGAACCATGGTGATCTCTCGCTCAACCTCTTCGTCGGTAACGGGAACAACGGTGCGGGTAACTTCAATTCCGGTGTAGCCTTCGATCTTAACCTCGGGCTTTACGTCAACGATTGCCTTGAGAACGAGTCCGTTCTCATCAATCGAAACGATGTCAAACTCAGGCTGGCCGACGATCTCGAGTGCAGACTCCTTTACTGCAGCTGCATATGCCTCGGGAAGAACCTCATTGACGGCATCCTCGTAGAATACGCCGCTGCCGTATCTCTTTTCGATAACCGAGCGGGGAGCCTTACCCTTGCGGAAGCCGGGGATATTGATGTCCTTAACGCTCTTGCGGTATACCTTGTTTACCGCACTCTCAAAGGTATCGTGGTCGACCGAGAACTCCAGTTCATAGCGGTTGGTCGCGGTCTTTTCTGCTTTAATCAAGCTCATGTTGTACATCCTCCAAGTAGAAATAGGAATTTTTCACATACAAAGTATATTGTATAACACAAATGAAATATTGTCAAGAGATAAACGAAATTTTTCGCGTTTACCACTCAGGATCGGGGAAAATCGGCATGGGAGCAAACTTGAGGAAATCGGCAGAGCAAAGTACCATATCAATTTCCTCAAAGGCTGTTGAGCGCGGTGCGGTATATGCACCGTGAATGTGGCCGAAGTAGCATTTGCGAACGCCGTGTGCATGAAGCAGGTCAACGATTTCGCGGCAGACGAAATTTCCCCAAACGGGAGGGAAATGAAGAAAAACCAAAATCGGCAGCTCGGGCGTTTCGGCCTTCAGCCGTTCTGCAGCATCAAGACTCAAGGCCAGTCGCTGCGTTTCCCGGTTGACGATTTTTGTGTAATCGGTGGGAAAGGCGGTGGACTGCTGTTTTTCGTCATTGAACCATCCCCGCGTACCGCAGACGATACAGTCATCCAAACGATAAGCGTTATTATAAAGGATATCTATGGTTTTGATTCCGTGCTCGATAAAAAATGAGGTCATTTTGCTCATGGTCGACCACCAGAAGTCGTGATTACCTTTTCCGAGCAGCTTGCGGCCGGGGAGCTGATCGATGAAATGCAGATCAACCTCAGCCTCTTCCAGTGTCATTCCCCAGGAAATATCCCCCGGAACGATTACCACGTCATCCGGCTCTACGACGGCTGACCAGTTTTTTTGTATTTTTTCGGTATACCCGCTCCAGCGCGGGCCGAACACTTCCATAGATTTGTTCACCGTACCCGATAAGTGCAGATCGGCGAGAACGTATAAAGACATCTGATCCCTCCTTGAACGGAAATTTTTGCGTCCCGTCTTTTCGCATAGATCGGGGAAAAGCGGCGCAAACTACTCGTGAACGACGAGGAAAGGAGATGAATGGAATGGATAACCGTAATTGCGGATGCGGCGAGCCCAAGCATATCAACGGCATCAGCTGCGACGTCAAGAACTGCACCTACCATGACGGTCAGCACTTCTGTACCGCCGGTCAGATCAACGTAGGTCCCACGCACGCCAACACCAGCGGAGAGACCGCCTGCGTCACCTTCAAGGCAAAGGAAATCTGACGCGGAAGTGCTCTGAGGGAGAAACTTCTCGGTTCTCCCTCTTTACATCATCCGATTAGTCATCCGTCGGCGAAGCTTATTTCAGCTGTCCGTATACCACGTCAAGCATTTCGGCAGGCTCGCAGACCTCAGTGAAGCGAACCTTGCGCTCGGCAAGACCGCGGAGCGGGTAGGGAATTTCCACACCGGTCAGCGAAGTGAGTGCGTCCAGTGCGTCCAGTTGATCCTCGGGGACGTCTCCGCCAAGCGAGGCAAGAACGTCGGCCGCGAATTTATAGGGGCTTGCCGTAGAGGCAACGACCATCCGACGATCATCTCCCGTTTTGGCAATATACTGCTTTGCGGCAGAGAGCCCGACTGCGGTATGTGTGTCGCAAAGATAATGCTTGCTCTCCCAGATCTCGCGGATAACTGCGGCGGTAGCCGATTCGTCGGCAAAATATCCGCAGAAATCGGCGTCAATGGCCGCCTTGACGTCGGCGGAAACGGTATATTTTCCCGTTTCGTTCAGCTCCTTCATATAAGCCGCCGTGGCTTCCGTTCCTGCCGTGAAGTAGAGCAGACGCTCAAGGTTGCTTGAGATCAGAATATCCATCGAGGGAGACATGGTGGTATAAAAGGCGCGGTTACGGTCGTAGGTACCGGTTGCAAGGAAATCGGTGAGGATATTGTTGCGGTTGGAGGCGCAGATCAGTCGGCCGATCGGCACGCCCATGCGCTTAGCCAAATACGCGGCAAAGATATTGCCGAAGTTTCCGGTCGGAACGCAGACGTTGAAGGTTTCGCCGCGCTGAAGCTTCCCGGCAGCGAGAAGATCAAGCCATGCCGATACATAGTAGGCAATCTGCGGTGCGAGACGGCCCCAGTTGATTGAGTTTGCGCTTGAGAGGAAATAGCCCTTTTCATTGAGCTTTTCAGCCGCCTCGCGGTCGGCAAAAATACGTTTAACTCCGTTCTGTGCATCGTCAAAGTTGCCACGAATTGCGCATACCGAAACGTTCTCACCCAGTTGCGTTGCCATCTGCAGCTTCTGCACGCGGCTGACGCCGTCAACCGGGTAGAATACCTGCATGCCCACCCCGGGAATATCACGGTAGCCCTCAAGTGCCGCCTTGCCGGTGTCACCCGAGGTGGCAACGAGGATAAGGGCGGTGCGCCTCTCGCCCGTCTTGAGGAGTGCGCGGGAGAGCAGGCGGGGCATGATCTGCAGCGCCATGTCCTTGAAGGCAGCGGTCGGGCCGTGCCAGAGCTCAAGCGTGGAAATCGTGCCGTCGATTTCGGCCAAAGGCGCGGCTCCGCCGACAAAGCTGTCCTCGGCGTAAGCCTCCCGACAGTCGGTAAGCAGCTCATCTTCGGTATAATCGGTCAGATACTTGCCAAGGATTACCGCGGCGCGGGTGGCGTAGTCGGCCGTCAGCAGACGGTCGATTTCGGCATCGGTCAGTACTGGGATTGATTCAGGAACGAAGAGACCGCCGTCAGCGGCAAGTCCCTGCTTGATGACGACGGCAGAATCGTAGCCAATCTTTGCCGTATCACGTGTGCTGTGGAATTTCATGGGGGTACCTCTTTTTTGTCTTTTTTTTTTTTATGGTAAAGCCCGATTGGGTCAAGCTTTCAGATTTTCTCTGACAAAGCGCAGTGCATTGCCGAAGGTGATGTCGTCAATCAAGGTTTCGCCGTATCCGTGCGCGGTAAGCGCATCGGCGATTTTGTACATATCCTCAATTCCGCCGAAGCCGTCAGGCAGATCGGTTCCGTCAAGGTCGGCACCGAGGCAAACCGTTTTTTCTCCGCCGAGGGAGAGATAGTGCTCAATATGACGGATAACCGAATCGACGTTTCGCGGCGCCTCTGCCGAAAGATGTGCAGGGCAGAGACTGATGCCGACAATACCGCCAAGATCACGGACGGCGGTAAACTGCTCGTCAGTCAGATTACGCTTGTGCGAGCAGACTGCACGCGCATTGGAGTGAGTGGCAACGATCGGCCGATCGGCCTCGCGCGCCATGGCAATGATTTCGTTGGCCGTTGCATCGGATGCGTGAGAAATATCGGGGATAATGCCGAGTCGGAAGCATTCGCGCACAACTTTGCGCCCGAATTCGGTAAGGCCCCGTACCGAATCGTGTGCGCCGCCGATACAGGTATCGCCGCTCCAGGTCAGGGTGAGAAAGCGAACGCCGCGTGCGGCAAGCACCGGAAGGCGGTCAATCTCTCCGCCGAGAAGACGCGCATCCTCGACGGCTGTGATCAGTGCGGCTTTTTCTGCTGACCATGCGGCGTCAATCTCGTCTGCTGTCCGACAAAGCACGGCGCGATGGCGTTCACCGTCAACCTGCCGCAGAAGTTCATCTGCGGCGTTGTGGAACTGCTTCCACGCGGCGTTGTCCTCCAGCTTATGGTCACACCAAATTGCCATGATCTGCGCGTAGCGGGAATAACGTGCGGCACGGTCAAGGGAAATATGGCAGCTGCCGTGGCCGAGCGAGTCTTTTTTTGTGTAGACCGAAAGGGCGGTATCGCAGTGAAGATCAAATAATTTCATCATTTTTCACGGCTTCTCCTTCTATCAGGGTGTCGGTCGGTTAGCTGCGGGTAAAAGCACCCGGCATATGGATAATTTTTTCGGCGCGTCGGGGCGTTGGCTCGTCATCCGGCAGATAAACCTCAATCACGTCAAGTCTGGGCTGTCCTGTCTGGGGATAGCGGCGCAGATATTGTGAGGCTGCGGCAATGAGCCGACGCTGCTTGCCTGCGGTTACCGCTGCCGCTGGACGACCGTACTGTTTTGCTTCACTTATCCGACGGGTTTTCACCTCGATGAAGCAGATATAATTGGCATACCGTGCAATAATGTCAATCTCATAATGGCTTGCATAAAAGTTGCGTGCGATCACCGTATAGCCCTGCTTACGCAGGTATGCGGCGGCAAACTCCTCACCGAGCGCACCGATCCGGCGTGTCGTTGGCGCGGTCATTGCTTTGCCTCGCGGTCAAGAAAACGGATGAACTGTCTGCGGTGGATGGGGGAGGGACCGAGCGTGCGGAGGGCATCCATATGTGCTTTCGTACCGTATCCCTTATGTTTGGCAATGCCGTATCCGGGATAAGCCGCGTCAAGCTCGGCGCAGAGTCGATCTCGGGTTACCTTGGCTAAAATCGAGGCGGCGGCGATGGCGGGGACGCTTGCGTCACCGCCGATGACTGCGCGGGCGGGAAGGGGAAAATCACGGTCAATATTCCCGTCAATGAGAGCAAAATCGGGTGCGGGGGATAATTGCGCAATGGCGCGGCGCATGGCAAGCAGGGTTGCCTCAAGGATATTATATTCATCAATTTCATTTACGCTCGCCTCGGCGATGCCGTAAGCCAGGGCACCCGCAATTATTTCATCAAAAAGCTTCTCGCGTTTGCGCTCGGTCAGCTTTTTGGAGTCATTCAGTCCCTCGGGAATCCATCCGTCGGGCAGAATAACGGCGGCGGCGACAACGGGACCGCACAGTGGACCCCGTCCTGCCTCATCCACGCCGCAGACGAGCGAATAGCCCTCGTCGTGCAGCGTGTCAAGAAGGGATTTGTCAAGCATTTGTAGCCTCCTTCTTCTCAGGCAGACGGTCAAGCGTGATACGGCCGATTTTTGCGGCGCGGAATTCGTCAATGAGCATGTTGGCTGTGCGTTCGGTATCAATTTCTCCGCCGGAGACGAGAAACCCGCGCTTGCGTCCGATCAGATTGAAGAGTGCAATGTGGTCGTCGGCTGCAGCAATTTCTTCTTCCCTCAGCTTATAGCGCGCCGCGAGCAGATGCGAATAGGTTTTTCCGAGCCTGTTACAGAGCAGGAGGCCGAGGGTTTCGATATCCAGAATATCGTCCTTGATCGCACCCGTCAGGGCAAGATTTTCTCCCGTGAGCTGATCGTCAAATTTTGGCCAGAGAACCCCCGGCATATCCAGCAAATCAAGTCCGATCGAGGTGGATACCCATTGCTTGTCCCGCGTAACGCCGGGACGGTTTTCCACCTTTGCGCGGCTTTTGCCGGCCAGACGGTTGATCAGCGAGGATTTCCCCACGTTGGGAATTCCCACGACCATTGCCTTGAGTCGGCGGCCGTGCATTCCTTTTTGTGCCCAGCGTGCAAGCTTATCGGCCAGCAGCTCGCGAACTGCGGGCATGATTCGGTTCAGGCCTTCACCGGTTGCACAATCGCAGAGGATGATGCGGCAGTTATCGTCGGAGAGAAGCTCTGCCCATTTTGCGGAGGCGTCCGGATCGGCAAGCGAAGCTTTGTTGAGCAGGGTAACGGTCGGTTTCGTACCGCACAACCGTTTGATTTCGGGATTTCTCGAGCTTTGCGGAATGCGGGCGTCAAGCAGCTCGATCACAAGATCGACCGAGGAGAGGTTTTCGGTAATCAAACGTCGGGTTTTGGCCATATGGCCGGGAAACCATTGAATGATAGCAGAAGGCATGGCGTTCTGTCCCTTTCCTTAATTTAATCGACAGGACCGAAGAGGTCGAAGGGGGTGAGCCGACAGATGACGCGGCCGAGAATCTGGCGCTCGTCAATAAAACCGTTCTGTCCCATTTGAGAACTGCGGCTGTCGGAGGAATGGTAGCGGTTATCTCCCATCACGAAAAGGCAGTTTTCGGGAACGGTTCGCGGATACGTCAGATCCGATGTGCGCTTCATTCCTTCAAGCTTGATATAGTCTTCCTCAACAACGACGCCGTCAACCGTTACCGTCCAGGTGTCAAAGTCAATATCCACAACCTGACCCTCGGTTGCTATGACGCGCTTGATAATGGGCTCGTTATAGAGGCCCAGCTCGTGATAGACGACGATATCTCCTTGCTTGGGGGAATAAAAGAGATCGGAGATGAGCAGCTTCTGTCCCTCATAAAGAGTATCCTGCATCGAAGGACCGACAACGCTGGTCAGACGGGTGCAGAAGGTGAAGAGAAGAATTACTGCCATTGCGGAATAGGCAAAGATTTCAAGATAGTCAAAAAGCGCTGAGAGCGGGCCCGGCTTTTTCTTGTTACGGAAAGTCTGATCTTCCGTATCGTACGTTTCGGGAAGGTCATGTTGATTCATCAGCATGGTCAGCGTCCTTTCTTTTTTGCGTCAAAATCAGCGTCGGATAAAGGAATCCATCAAGCGGCATCCGGACGCAAGATAATTGTTCTGCGCAGCGGCAGAGGCTTCGGTGAACGTGGAAACGCCCGTAACGGGAGAGGTGCTGTCATAGATCAGATAAGGAACCGGGTCGATCGAATGGGTGCGGATGCGGATGGGAGTCGGATGATCGGGCAGGATCATCACGCGGAAATCCTCCCCCGTCTTTCGCAGTGCATCAACAACCGGGCCGACGATATGGCGGTCGATCAGCTCAATCGAGCGAACCTTGTTTTCCGTCTCGGCACGGTGACCGCATTCATCGGGGGCTTCTATGTGAACGTAGACGAATTCTTTGCCGCGGGCAAAGGCGTCAATTGCCGCCGCAGCCTTGCCGGCGTAATTGGTATGTACGTTTCCGGTTGCGCCTTCAACGTCAATTGACTCCATTCCGGCGCAGAGACCGATTCCCTTGATGAGGTCAACGGCGGAGATGACCGCACCGTCCACACCCCATTTTTCACCAAAGGAGGGGAGCTGAGGCTTGCGGCCGGGACTCCAGAACCAGGCCGAGTTTGCCGGTTTCAGTCCGCGCGCACGTCGTGCCTCGTTGACGGGATGGTGATTGAGGACGTCAAAGGATTCGCGCATCATGCGGAGAAACTCTGCGCCGCCGTCCTCTTCCTTCGGCAGATAGTCGCCGATTCTGCACCCGATAATATCGTGCGGACGCATAAACGGATACTGATCGTTTCCGCCGCGGATCAGCATGCAGTGGCGATAACTGACACCGGTGTGGAATCGGCGCAGCTCGCTGCCGAACGCACGGTCAAGCGCGAGGATGAGCTCACGCGCCTCTTCGGTTGTAATCTCATCCGCGCTGTGGTCAAGCATAATTTTGTTTGCATAATCCCCATCCTCGGACAGGGTAACCACGTTGGTGCGGTATGCGGTATCCTCGGGATGCATCTCAAGTCCCATGCTGACAGCTTCAAGCGGAGAGCGCCCCTTGGAGTAAATCTTCGGATCATAGGACAGAATCGCCAGGTTGGCGGTGTCGCTTTCGGGAACCATATCGGCAGGGACGTTTGAGACGGTACCTACCACGGCGTGACGGGCCAGTGCATCGATATTCGGCTTGTCCGCCGCTTCCATCGGCGTACGGCCGCCAAGCTCCGCGATTTTTTCATCGGCCATACCGTCCGGAATAACAACGAGATATTTCATAGCAAGGACCTCTGTGATATTGAGATTTGCTCAATTTCGCCCATCCGGGCGCGAAAAGAGTATATTTCATATCATTATATCATAAAAACCGCGAAATGACAAGGAAAAGGGGATACTTTTTTGTGAAAATCTTCTTTTCTTTCCATGTAAAAATTTGTTTATCTTTTTTCATTCGTTTTCTTCACTCTTAATTGACAAAAAACAAATTTTATGCTATATTCATGTTTGAAAAGAAAATGTCCGTCTCTCCGGCACCATCGGCGGCAGGCATTTTCCTTTTTTGCATAAATACTTCTTTCGGTGAGGAAAACATGTCTTTTTATCTTCTTTTGATTCTTCTGGTCTTCTGTTCCTTTTTTCAGTCGTTTTTCAGCAAATTGTATTCACTTCGCTCCGACAACGCTTCTCCTGCCGCGCCGTTTGTTTTTTCCGTCATATTCGGAATTTTCGTCGGAATCGCATCCCTTGTGATGAACGGCTTCGTTTTCCGTCCGTCTGCGTTAACTTTCCTCTTCGGTTTGCTTAACGCTGCGGCACTTGTGATTTACCAAACGACACAGCTGAATTCGCTCGCCCGCGGCTCCTATATGATTTCCAACATCTGTATGCTCTTCGGCGGAATTCTCCTGCCCATGATCGTCTCCATGCTTGCGCTTGGTCAGTGGCTCTCCCCTCTGCAGATTGTCGGTGTTGTTCTGATGCTGATCTGTGTCATTTTGCTTAACCTTCAGACGGGAGAGGTTACCAAGCCGAAGAAGGGCTTTTGGTTTTTCTGTATTGCAATGGCATTGGCGAACGGTACGTATTCGGTTTTGCTCAGCCTGCAGGCCAATCTGGTCGGCGGTGATGAGCGCGCTGAGATGCTGACGATCAGCTATATCGGTTCAGCCGTCTTCGCCTTTCTCGTCGTTCTTTTTATGCGTCGGGAGAAAACGTTCTCTGATTTCCGCATGAAGCGTAAGCCCTTTCTTTTCACCATCGGCTGCTGCACGGCGACTACGCTGATGTCGAATCTCTATCTGCATCTGCTCTCCATCGGCAATACGACGGTGGTAACGGTTTTTGATTACGGTGGATTTCTCGTGCTTGCCACTATTGCCTCGTTTGTTGTTTTCGGCGAAAAACTCTCGAAATTGCAGATTGCGGGCGTGATTGTGGGAACGGCAAGCGTCATCATGCTCGCAATTTGAATTTTCTTTATTTTGACCAAAAGGCTGGTACGTCATGTCAAAAAATACACTTTTACAAAAAAATGAATGCTATCCGATGACGGTTCGTTCGGTCAACAATCTCGGCAACGGGGTTGGCGAGATTATGGGCATGGTCACCTTTGTGCGCGGCGCTGTTACGGGTGATGAGTTGATTGTGCGCATTATCAAATGCAACCGCGACTATTGCGTGGCAAGAATTGAGGAGATTCTCACCCCCTCTCCCCATCGCACAACCGACCTCTGCTCCGCGCCTCTTGCCTGCGGCGGATGCGCCTACCGTGCTCTTGACTATGCGCATGAGCTTGAACTCAAGCGAAGCGACGTGGAGCACGCTTTTCGCAAGGCAGGAATTCGGGATACGGAAATTACGGCGGTCCGCACGACGGGAAAAATCTGCGGATATCGCAACAAGGCGCAGTATCCGATCGCGCAAGGTACGGATGGCCCTGAAATCGGCTTTTATGCGGCAAAATCCCATAAGCTCGTTCCGGCCGGAGGATGTGTCCTTCAGCCGCCTATCTTTGGTGAAATTGCGATTGCCGTACGGGATTTTGCCCGGGAGAGAGGAATTTCCGCCTACGACGAAGCAACCGGACGCGGCCTGCTGCGCCATCTTTATCTGCGATGCGGTGAGGGAAGCGGCGAGATCCTGGTCTGCCTTGTGATTAACGGGGAAAAGCTGCCGCATGCCGAGCAGTTTTGCGAAATGCTCTCCTCGGCTTTCCCGCAGATCGTCGGTATCGTGCTCAATCATCATACGGCGAATACCAATCTGATTCTCGGAGACCGATATACGCGGCTTATGGGAAAAGAAACGCTTGAGGACACCCTCTGCGGTCTTCGCTTTTCCATTCACCCCTCTGCTTTCTATCAGGTCAACCACGACGGTGCCGAATTGCTTTACGGCATTGCGCGCGAGAAGGCCGCGCTGACCGGACGTGAGACGCTGCTCGACCTCTACTGCGGAATTGGAACAATCGGACTCTCAATGGCCGATGCGGTACGTGAGGTAGTCGGAATCGAAATTGTAGATGACGCCGTGAAATGCGCACGTCGGAATGCGGAAATAAATCATATTCATAACGCCTCCTTTTTCTGCGGAGACGCATCCTCGGCCGAGGGGCTGCTTGCCCCGATCTTTGCCGCGCGCCCCAACTTCCACCCCGACGTCGTCATCCTTGACCCGCCGAGAAAGGGAAGCACCCCCGAGCTGCTCGGCTACCTGGCGCGTCTGGAAATCCCGCGCATCGTCTACGTTTCCTGCGACCCGTCCACCCTTGCCCGCGACGCCGCATTCCTTTTGCCGCTCGGTTACCGTCTCGGCGAGATTACCCCGGTCGATATGTTCCCACGCACGGGACATGTCGAGAGTGTAGTCCTTTTAAGTCGGAAAGATGTCCACGAGCGAATCAAGTTTGATGTGAATGTTGAGGAATTGATGGAAAATTCGAATTGATAAACTGAATTCGACAGAGGAATGTTTTATGATAAGAAAAGTAAACGAACAAGAACTTTCTAACTGCGTAAACGTAATAAAAGAAAGCTTTATTACAGTTGCAAATGATTTTGGTTTTACGATTGAGAATGCACCAAGATTTACCGCATTTGCAACAACAGAAGATAGATTAAAGTGGCATTTTTTAGGAGAACACAGACCCATGTATGCATTTTT
>JAZODX010000203.1:0-13812 GCA_045597265.1 Eubacteriales bacterium
TGGGGAAAGAATACATCGGCATTAGAGCCTCCATGGCCACTAAAAAATCCTTCTTTTTTTGAAGACGCTATCCTTGAGCCGAAAAAAGCATCGAGCTTGTCAAAGTTGGAAGGTAATACCCATGTTAATATTTATGTTTATACCGATTCAAACGACATCGAAATTCCGTCGGAAAACTTACATTATGATTTGGATATTACCGGAACAGGAGGACATATACCCAAAATCAATCGTTATATTGTTGCCTATTCTCGGAACAACGTACTAATCGAAATCTCAGCAGATTCTCCTGAAGCAATTCTTGATTCGATTTCGGAAATTTCCGCTATTCTTGAGTCGAATGAATAGGTAAACGAAATTAAATTGATTTTGGTATGATATCTCATATATGCATCACGGATAGTGTGCTCGAAAATTTTGCAAGTAGTGTATAAAAAGCCAACAGATGACATTCGCACAAGGAGGCAGGATATCGTGATACTTTCTGCCTCTTTTCGTCCCCATTCACCGAAACCGAGGGGAACAGCACCAAAACCTATACCTATGACGCGAACGGCAATACCCTCACCGCCGGCGGCGAGACCGTATCCTGAGGTGTACCTTCGTATAGAAAAAACAAAAACGATATGTTTCCAAATGACAGAGAGATTGCCGTGCCTGCAGCACGAATACAGCGGAATGTCCGCACCCTGGAGCGAGAGCATGACGGCCGAGGACTATGCCCTTATCCGCTATACCTACGATAACCGCGGACGGCTCGCTCCCCTCAGTGACGACACGATTTCTGCTGATGAGAACAAAGAAAAAACGGGAATACCGTGCTCGGGCACGGTATTCCCGTTTTTATGCAGAAAAGTGGTGATACAGCAATACATATTCCGCATTAAGCGAACAGGAGATTATCCGGCAGAAAATCCGTCTACGTATTTTCTGATCAATTCGAGATTTGCATTTTTTACCGAATCGAATACCGAGGTGAACCCGGTCATTCTGCGGGAGCCTAACTGACGCAGAAGGCTGTCACACTTAAGATTGAGGGCGGTAGACATTTCAAGGACCAGCGAATCAAAGGTCATTTGCAGCAGCTTAGTTGCGGTTTCATCAGCTGCATAACGGTACTGCATCGTTTTTTCCACGTGGGCGGGATAAATATACTCGTAAGACAGGTAACTCAAATCTGCCAGAATTTTTCCCGTCATTTCGAGATTTTGATTCGTCGTCGGAACGCCGATTACCGAGGAATGCGTGGAGTGCGTATGCACGTAGTAGCGATCCTGGGAGAGATCAAATTTCGGATAGGGAAGAACACCGTAGGACACCTCGTTATCGGACAGAGTGCGCTGATAATAAATATTGCCGGCCGTAAAGAGTGCTCTGTCCTCGGCAAACTGTGCCAGAAATCCTTCCATTTTCCCCGATTCACCGTGGCGGGAATCCGGTTCCTTAAAGAGGAAGGTCAGAACGTCGGAGAGGATTTTTTCGTTTTTCTCATCAATTCCCAAATAAACAGGGATATCCTCTGCATCCTTTTTTACAAATTCTCCCCCCATACCGACAAAGAAGGAGAGGATATAGCCGTTATGCGTAATTAGACCGGTTTCATCCTCTGCGGTGAGGGAACCGTCATTGTTGACGTCACGGCCGTACATGGTGCAATATTCTCTTAACTTGTCAAAGGTCCATTTTCCGTCGAGGGCAAGCTGATCAAAATCGTTCAGCTCCAGCTTCTCTGCTACGTTTTTGCTGTAATACATCAAAACCGAGCTGTCGTAGATGCGCATATTGGTGTAGTTGGCAAGCAAATATTCCTTGCCGCCGATAGACAGATTTTTCTGTATCGTATCGTAGAACCAGGGAGCATCGGTGTCGACATAAGGCAGATCGGAGAGCTCGGTCAGATGTCCGTTCTGTGCCTCCTGCATCATTAAATAGGTGGAAATTGCAGCTGCTTGATATTCGTCGATCCGCGAGAGCACCGAGGTCTGCAGCATCTGAAGCCCGGGACTGTGAATCTGCGTATCGGTCTGTGTGATGGTGATGCCGTATTTGTTTTGGATAATGTTGTTGCGCTTGAAAATCGCATCGTTAATTACAGCCCCCATTTCATCGTCGTAAACAAATTCCCGATAGAGGAAATCGGTGGTTTTCTCAAGTCCTAAAATGTTGAAATTTTTCCCCGTGTAGTCCTGCGCCTGAATTTGCGGAACGGGATATCCGTTGACGTTGGGGATGGTCGTTTCCGCTTCTGTGACGCCTGTAGTCTCGCTTGCCGGAGCGGCTGTTGTTCCGGGCGCTTCTGTGGTGGGTGGTTCGTTGGCCGTGCAAGCAACGGTTATGGTAAGAATAACGAGGAGAAGCAAGGAAAAAATACGTTTCATCATGACATTCCTTTCTTGAGTGATTTCATCCCAATCACCGTTTGTGTTTCCGATACTTTTTTTCCTCAGCCCCGGCCGCTCCCTTGGGGAGAGGCGGCACACCGAAGGTGTGACGGAGAGGGTTCGATCGCGAAAAGGCGCTCGATACAGTCTCGAGAACGCATTGCCGAATTGGGACGTAATTTACGGATGGTGGATGCATCGGGGGAACGTATCAATTAACAGATGGGCAGATTGACGATAATCAATTTCACGTCATTTCCGCCTGTCATCGTGACGGAAAAGTGATTTTCCCCCGACAGGAGAATGGCTGTTGGCAATGCAAATGCACGCAAGCAGGCCTTGGTGCCAAGACAGGACGGATATTTTATACCGAAGGGCTCATGGACCTCGTCCGTGGGGGAGAGCGGAATCCCGTTCCATGTGACGGAAAACGTTTGATCGGTCAGCAACTCCTCGGTCTGCAAGCGCAAAATACTGATCGGGTTTTGTATTTTCTCCCGGGGATACAGCTCTATTCGGAAATGCTCGGTGATTCCGTCCTTGAGGATTCGGGGAAGCTGTTTCGTTTCCACACGATTGACGGGATCGAATGTCCAGCAGCTCCACCCGGGGGTCAGCAGATAGTCCTGCGGCCCGGCGGCCAGCGAGTTTTCGTCCCGGCACTCTCCGATAATAGGAAAAGGGGGCTCTGCAAACGGTCCTCGCTCGAGATTTCCGTATTCACGGTAATACGCAAAATTATAAAAGCTGATACCCGATGCACCTTGATGATACGCCACGTTGGCTATCGTTCGATATTGCTCGGGTGTGGTTCTGCGATAGGAAAATACGTCGTCGCACGAATCCTTACGCAGGGAAACATCACGGCCGGTATAGGTGGTGTGACAAAGCTCATAAAAGGCCGGTACATCCCCGAGAAGATCGTTGATGGCACCAAATTCTGTGTCAAGCGACGAGAAATAGTGGTCGGAAACAACACAAAGATCGACGCCCAGCGCATCAAAGGCAGCCGCGTCAAGTCCGCAGTCGTTGAGCAGAGCCTGATAACAGGGCACGCGCACCGAGAGATATGTCCGCTTTCCGTTTTTGGTATGTTGATCAAGAATCGTGCGTACCTCACGGATAAATCCGTTCATGATCGCTTTTCGTTGTGCAACCGTTGTTTCCTCCAGACGGAAGAAGCGCGGATGGCGCTGAAAATCAAGTTCAAAGCCGTCTATGTCATAATTTGCGGCTTGCTCCTCGATGATGGCAAGAAGAGACGTGCGAACCTCATCGCAGGCCCAGTTGAGCACACGGTCGTTTCGCTTCCCGGTTGGATAGAGACGATACTCCGGATGCTCGGCATAGAAACGGCTGATCATCCAACTGCCGATAAAGGATCCAGGGCCGTCAACACCGTCAAGGCCGTGCTGATCGTTGAGGCGGAGGGAGACGAAGCAGGTCTGATTATACTTTCTGCAATAGCGGACGAAGTCTGAGAGCGGGTCTCCACCCGCGAGCAGATACCCGTTGATTCCGGTCGTCCACATGGGATGGTCGGGATTGACGCCGTAGCGGGCACAGTACCAGTCGCGGTGCGCGATCGGTGAATAAATTTTGCTTTGGTACCACAGGACGCGTCCGGTTGCCAACTGAAGGAAATGTGCATCCGTCTCTCCCGCCACCTCTGCTACCGTTGCCTCGAGCATCTCGGGGGAGAATGGTTGTCCCTTTTTATGAAAAGGAGAGACGCAGGTGGTAATATTGGTGAAGTCATTGGAGTAAAGTATTTTGAAGGGGAGGGGGTGTTTCATGAAAACTCCTTGCGAAATATGGGTACGCAGTCTTGGTTGCGGACAATGAGAGAACGTTTTTTCTTTCCGTTCTCTTGTGTCGGTAATTTCATTATAGCATAATATCCGCCCAAGTTCCAGTGACAAATCAATAGCATATGCAGAAAAATCCATATAAATCCATTCTTCGAATTTGCGCCGCCTTGCTTGACAACACAATGGGAAAACGATATAATGGACTCGTGGGATATTCATACGTTCCGATTTGTATTTGCCCCGATCAAAAGCGGCAGCGTACTGCCGGGAAAGGAAAATCCGTGTCAACCTTTTACATTTGTTGTTATCCGGACGGGAGCTTTGACCGAAAAAGTCCTCCTCTTCCTGACGGGATTATTCATGCATGTCCGATGGTTCGTCTTTACGTGGATTCGATTCGCGATGCGTCTCTGCATCTGCAATCGTTTGGCTTCGAGCATAAGCTGCCGGGAAAGCGCCTTTCTTTTACCAACGAATCCTACCGAATTCGCTATATCCTTGGGGGAAAGGGCCGTTTTAATCACATTCCCGTTGCAAGAGGCAGCTGCTGTCTGAGTGTTCCCGGCGAGCAATATACGATCGAAAGCTCATCCGATGATCCGCTCGTTTATTATTGGTTTGACGTTTCGGGGAAGTCCGTGCCGATCTATATTGAGCAGATGTTTCAAACCAACAGAGCTGCAGTGGTTCCCTTCTCAAATGCAGAGACGGTAGAATCAATATTGTACGACTTCCTTTTTTCTTCTAACACGAACCGCGATATCCCCATCTACGCCCACAGCGTTTTCTATCATCTCTTCTCTATTCATATGCGCAACAAAAGTACCGCCGCAATTCCGCGGACGCTGATCATCTATCGACGGGCGGTTGAATATATTGAAGAGCATTGTCATGAGCGCATCAAGGTTGCCGATATCTGTGCGTATTTGCATATCGTACCCGATTATCTTTACAAAATTTTCTGCCGATACAGCGGGAGCTCCACACAGGAATATATTCTGCAGACGAAAATGCAGGTGGCAAAGCTTCTGCTCGATGACCCCGGTCTGTCGATTATTGAAATATCCGAATTGGTTGGTTATTCGGATCACTCTCTCTTCAGTCGAAATTTTCGGCGTGTTTACGGATGCTCTCCCAGTACGTACCGGCAAAGCAGAAACGAAGGAGCGGTAAAATAAAGAGATATACTCTCTTGCACCCGAAAACTGCCGGAATATGCCCGCACCTGATTTATATTGATTATTCTTAGTTTGCTATTGATTATTCTCTCGACAAACATATTCTTTTGTGGCATAATTTTAGTAACCTGTGAGAGGCAAAAGAAAATTTGCCAACGGTTTAAAATTAATTTTGGAGGATAAATCATGAAACATTCTGTTCGGGTAAAGATTTTTTCCGTATTGCTTTGCGTAATGTTGTCGGTGTCGCTGGCGGTCGTGCATACGTCTGCCGCTGATCTGTCCGCTGATCTCGTTGGATATTGGAATTTCGACGGGGCAACGGCAGAGGAGCAGCTTGCCGACAAATCGACGGGCGGCAAGGTTGCCGATAACCTTGAGATGGGCGGCGACCTGTTGACAATCAAGGACGGTGTTGCACACGTTCCCCAGGACAAGGGCAATTATCTGCTCGTCAACAAGTCGGACGATATTTCCGATCTGAGCAACGCAACCCTTTTCTTCAAGCTGAAAATGACCGGCGTTCACACCGGAACGAATGCGGGCGAGATTTTCAAGGCAGGCAATGTTACGCGTACCTTCTACTGGCCCAGCGCTGTTATTCAGAGCTGGTGCTACGGCAGTGCAAACTATAAGCTGCAGAATACCGAATTCAAGTATGATACTGCCTTCGACGGTGATTTCTATTATGCCATGACGATTGAATCCGCGAACGGCAAGACCACCTTTGCACTTTATCTTTCCCGCGACGGTAAGACCTATGAGAAGTCCGACGCGACCTTCGACTCAGGCAACAACGTGTTGTCGAATTATATCACCTTCGGAAAAACCGAGAAGAATACCGATGCGCGCGGTATTGATTTCTACTTTGACGAAATTCGTATTTACAACAGAGCACTCTCCGCAGATGAGATTGCCGGACTTGCATCTTCTCCCGTTTCGGTCGATACCACTGCGGCTCCTGTCACAACTACGCTGCCTGCAGTCACCACAACGGCTCCCGCACAGACGCCGGCTACGCATGATATGATGTCAGCGCTTCTGCTTTGCGCTGCTGCTGCCGTCATCACGATGGTCGTTGCCAAGAAGCGTACCTGAACCGATCAACGTCAGAACGTGTGACGTGGGGAACATACCCGTCACGTTTGATTAACGGACAACAAAAAAGCATCCGAATCGTTCTCTCTGCATTCTTAGCGGAGAATTAGTAGCACAAAACCTTCGGCAGAGAACTTGTTTTCTCTGCCGATTTGTGTTATAATGGAGCTAATGAAAAGCCGAGGTGGGTATGTGCAACTTTAGGGGTATGGGCTTTGCCCGATGCCTTTGTAATACAAAGGCGAAACTTGCGATAAAAGAATATAAATTACGATAAAATAAATACAATTTAGAAAGGCTTTATATGGGAAACGAAAATACAAATTGGGGACAAAGCGTTACAGCTGTTGTGATTAAAGAAAACAAGGTGTTGCTTGCTCGACATACTTATGGCGGAGGAAAAGGAATGCTTATTGTTCCGGGGGGCTACGTGAACACCGGTGAAACTCCTCAACAAGCCTTAATCCGTGAATATATGGAAGAAACTCGTATTGAAATTAAACCGACAAACATTATTGGTATTAGATTTAATATGCACGATTGGTATATTGCGTTTCGTGCAGAATATGTATCTGGCGAGGCAACTTCAGATAACGACGAAAATAGCGAAGTACTGTGGATGGATATTGAAACAGCTCTGTCAAGAGATGATGTTCCCGAACTTACAAAAATATTGATCCAAAGTGCAATTTCTAAAGAAAATGGATTGATGAATAAAGAATACCAAGGTAGCACCAAACATTCTCCTTACTCATTATACTCTATATAATTGACCCCCGACAGACCATTAAAAAATCTGTCGGGGTTAATCTTTGTTTACTGCATAGTATTTATCCGTAGGGGCGTTCTGTGAACGCCCGCGGGCGAACGCAGTTCGCCCCTACCATGTGTTAGGCAAATATTTTGAATTTCTCCGCTAAGAATATCGCCCTTTTGATACGGATGCTTTTTTGTTGTCCAATGCTCCATCTGCGTCTTGCGGTGGGAAAGACGTGCGTACGGGGCAAGGCAAAGCGCGGCTTATCATTCGGTTACAGCTCTCGCCCGCGGTAGATGCCGCAGAGTGCATATTCTACCCATTCGGCAACATTTTGCGCGTGGTCGCCGATTCGCTCGAAATATTTCACGCAGAGGAAGAGGTCGAGCGGATCGCCGTTCTGGGCGGGGAGCGTGGCGGTGATGGAGGCCTTTGCCGCCGCATAGTCGGCGTCAATTGCCCGATCACGGTCAATGGCGGCACGGGCGAGGTCGGCGTCGCGCAGATCATACGCCGAAACGGCGTCACGCAGAACCGAAGTGCAGAGCGCGGCCATTTCGCGGACGGTGTCTTTGAGCGGCGCTTCGATGCAGAAGGAAGCCGTGCCTGCAATTGCCGCGATATCAGCGCATTGGTCGCCGATCCGTTCCAGGTCGGTGCTCATTTTCATGGCCGCACCGATCAGCCGCAGATCGGCGGCGACCGGCTGTTGGGTCATCAGCAGATGCAGGCACCGTCCTTCTGCTTCGCTTGCACGATGGTCGGTTTCAATCTCCAGCCGAATCGCTTCGTCTGCGGCTGACCGATCACCCGCAAGCAGTGCGCGCTCCGCCGCTTCGATTGCCCGCTCACAGCAATCGGCAAGTCCTGCCAGCTCGGCGGTCAGCTGGCGCAGAGCCTCGTGATAACGCTCACGCAAGGTAATGCCCCCATTCTTCCTCTAAATTCGCCCGGTAATATACGCCTCGGTCCGTCGGTCGGAAGGGCGCGAGAAGAGCCGTGCGGTTTCTTCGTATTCAATGCACCGTCCTGCCGAGAAAAAAGCGGTTCTGTCGGCGGTGCGCAGTGCCTGCTGCATATTGTGGGTCACGAGTACGACGGTATAGCGGCCGCGCAGGGCAAGCATCAGATCCTCGATTGCCGCCGTGGAGATCGGATCAAGCGCCGAGGTCGGCTCGTCCATCAGCAATACCTCCGGTTCCACGGCAAGCGCACGGGCAACGCAGAGCCGCTGCTGCTGGCCGCCCGAGAGCCCGAGAGCCGGGCGGTGCAGGCGATCCTTCACCTCGTCCCAGAGGGCGGCGCCGCGAAGCGCCTCCTCCACGCGCCGCTCAAGTGCGGGGCGCCGCCGCTCACCGTGCGTGCGCGGCCCGTAGGCGATATTGTCGAAGATGCTCATCGGAAAGGGATTCGGTTTTTGGAACACCATGCCCACCCGCCGACGCAGAGTATTTTCTTCGATTTCGGCGATATCGGTTCGGTCAAGCAGAATCCGCCCTTCGGTTCTGCATTCGGGGACGAGGGCAGAGATGCGGTTGAGACAGCCGAGCAGAGAAGATTTCCCGCAGCCGGACGGGCCGATAAAGGCGGTGATTTCTCCCCGTGGAATTTCCATTGTGATTTCCTCCAGCGCGAGGTGAGTGCCGTATCGGAGTGAGAGCTTCTCAATCTGAAATTTTGCATCGGTCACGGGTGCATCCTCCTGTGCAGCCACCGCCCGATTCCTGCGGCGGTGAGATTGAGGGCGAGCACAAGCAGAACGAGCACGAATGCCGTGGCGTAGGCGGCGTCGGTGTATAGTCCCTCGCCGGCAAGTGCGTACATATGCACGGCCAGCGTTCTGCCCGAGGCGAGAAGAGAGTGGGGAATCTGTGCCACGCTTCCCGCCGTAAACAAGAGTGCCGCCGTTTCCCCCACCACACGCCCGACCGCCAGCAGGATGCCCGCCGCGATGCTCTCGGCGGCCGAGGGAAGGAGAATGCAGAGAAGGGTGCGGAGCTTACCTGCCCCCAGCGCCGCGCTCCCGCGCCGCAGACCGATATCCACCGAGCGCAGTCCCTCTTCGGCCGTCCGCTCAACGGTGGGCAGGAGCATCAGCCCCATCGTTATGCCGCCGGCCAGCAGAGAATAGCCCCAGCCCAATCGGATTACGAAGAAAAGCATGCCGAACAGTCCCCATACGACCGAGGGCAGGCCGGCAAGGGTCTGTACCGTCACGCGGAGCGTACGGGTGAAACGGCCGTCACGCACATATTCGGTCAGATACACCGCCAGCGCGATGCCGGTGGGGAGGGCCAGGGCGAGGGAGAGAAGGATGATGAAGAGCGTGGTGACGGCGGGGGCAAGAAGCCCCGGAAGTGCGGCAGGGAGATGGGGAAGTCCGCGCAGGGTAACGAAGGTGAGAATGGCGAACAGAATTGCGGCGGTGAGAAAGCCCGCCGGGTAGGGCGTGAGACGCAGAAGGCGCGGGACGGGGCGTATGCCGCCCCATCTGCTTTGGATCGCGTGCATGTTCTGCGGCCGCGTGAGAAAGAGATTGAGCGCGAGAATGACGGTGAAGAGAAGCAGGGCAAGGGTGATCAGCGCGGCGCGGTGAATCCCCGTGGCATATCCCATTTCGATGACGATGCCGGTGGAGAGAGTGCGGATACCGTCGGTCAGCCAAGCGGGCAGACGCGCTTGATTTCCTGCGACCATCACGACGGCCATCGTTTCCCCTACGGCACGCCCAAGGCCGAGCAGAGCCGCATTGCGCACGCCCGATCGGGCGGCGGGGAGCACAACCGAAAACACGGCAGAGGCGTGATCAACGCCCAGCGCCCGCGCACCGCGATACAGGGCGGCGGGGACGGCGGAGAGGGCAGTGCGGGTGAGGGAAAGCACGGTTGGCAGAATCATAACGCCGAGGAGAATGCCTGCGGTGAGCATGGAGAGTCCGCTTCCGCCGAAGAGCCGTCTCACGGTGGGGACGAGCAGAGAAAGTCCGAAAAAACCGTAGACGACCGATGGAATCCCTGCGAGGAGATCGGCCGCCGCTCCGAGCGAGACGGCAAGCCGCGGCGGGCAGAAAAAGGAGAGGAACAGTGCGGTGAGAAGCCCGAGCGGCAGACCGACGGCGAGGGCAATTGCCGTGACGCTGACCGTTCCCCAAAGCATAGGCAGAATTCCCCAGCTTTCTCGCGAAGGTGACCAGGTCGCAGAAAAGAAGCGAAAGCCAATCGTGCGCAGTGCGGGGAGGGATTCGGCAATGAGGAAGAGAGCAATGAAGAGGACGGTGCCTGCGATTGCCCATGCGGTGGCAGTAAACCCGAGGGCGGCAATCCGTTCGGTGCGGCGGTCAGCGGAATTCATCCCACCTCACCGCCTCTCCCGTGAAGATTGCGCCGATCTCCTCTGCTGTCAGCGACGTGATGGGATTGTCAGGATGCACGATGACGGCAATGGCATCCCGCGCCACGGTGTAGGCAACGCCCGATTCGCTTTCGGCCGGCGGACGGGAGAGCATGGCGATATCGCAGATGCCCGCTGCGAGGGCTGCCGCTCCGGTGGAGGAATCGGAGGTCTGGATTTCGATGCGCAGACCGGGATAGCGCGCGAGATACGCGGTGCGCAGGGCTTCACAGAGGGGGGTAACCGAGGAAGAGCCTGCGATCACCAGACGCGCAGAAGGATCTCCCGCAACGCGCGGGGGTGCGAAATCGCACGGTACGAAGCCTGCCGCGCGGATTACCGCTTTTCCTTCGGCGTCTGCCGCAAAACGCAGAAAATCGGATGCGGCCGCGCCGGGAGAATCGGCGGTGACAAGATAAAAGGTGCGCATCACGCCATAACTGCCGTCGGCCGTTGTCTCGGGTGTCGGTGCAACGCCATCCACCGCGAGGGCGCGAACGCTCCCGTCTACCGCGCCGAGCGAGAGATAGCCGATGGCGTCGGGATTGCCCGCGACGGTTAGCTTGACAACCGAGGTGGAGTTGGTTACCGGCGCGTCGGGCGAGATGAGCCGATCAGCGGTGTCAAGTCCAAACACCTCACCGAAGGCCGCACGCGTGCCCGAGCCCTCCTCCCGCACGATCGCTGTGATTTCTCCCGTTCCGTCCACGCGTCCGCAGCCGCAGAGCAGGACCGCCGCCAAAAGTACACCCATTCGCCGCATCCTCTTCCTCCGTCATAAAAGTAAAGATAGTTTCTGCCTGCGGAGAGGGGATTATTCATCAAAAAAAATTTTCGTTTCGTATAATCACGGGCAGCGCGGGACAAACTATGGGCAAACGGATGCGTCCGCGCACCGTGAATCATACAAAATTGGAGGAAAATCTTATGCTGATGGATCGCATCTCGCTTTTGCTTGTGATCGTCGGTGCGCTGAACTGGGGCAGCGTCGGTCTTTTCCGCTTTGACCTCGTTGCATGGATCTTTGGCAGTCAGACGGCACTGGGCAGCCGCATCGTTTATACCGTGATTGCCCTGGCCGGGCTCTGGTGCGTGTCTCTGCTCTTCCGCGACAGAGACGAACGGGTACACGAGGACGTTATGTAAGGCTGTTGCGCAAAAAAGTCGGGTCAAACCCTTCAAGCGAAGTGTTTGACCCGGCTTTTTATTTCGTTTTGCGGATGATTATTTCCGTTTGCCTTCGATGATCTTCGAGGGCGTTACGGTCATCGGGTTGGCGATGGCATTGGTGACCGCTTCACGGGCGGCAGCCAGCATATCGTCGGTGATGGCGGAGGGGTTGGGGTTGTAGGTGATGCGGTCGATCGAGTCGCCGGTGATGGCGGCGTAATAGGTCAGAGCGGCGATATAGCGGCCGATGTTCTTGTCGAGATGATAGCCGTCACGGGTGAGGGTATCGCCGAGGAAGGAGGTACGCGCATTCTGGATGGCGGTCATGTTGGGGATAAAGAGGGCAAAGCCGTGCTTCTCGGTCATGATCACGTTCTGGAGGCAGTCGAGGATCATATTGTACATGGTCATCTGATCGTTTTTGTACGAGGGGAAATCTCTGTGCGTGCTGTCCTGCTGATACGCCCAGGTCATGTGCCAGATCAAGGTGGCGTTGGGGCTTTTCTCTTTGACGTATTTGATCAAATTGGGAAGCACGTTGTATTCACTACGGATTCCGCTTTTGCCCGAGGTCTGCTGCAGAGCGATGTAGTCCCACTCCTCGTCGAGAAGTGCGGTCTCAAGCGTGGAGTCCTTGGTTCCCTTCCAGGTGCCGTTCGTGTTTTTGTAGTAGGTGTAGGCCGGCTCGTTTCGAATTGCGTTTGTGGTGTGCTGCAGGAGCGTGCCGCCGCCGTAATAAACGTAGCCGAGTACGATCTCTTCTACACCTGCCTCCTTTGCGATCTTCCAAAGGTATTCCATCGCATCTGCGGTAAAGCTTCCGCCGATGGTAAAGACCTTGAGGGTCTTGGGCGGGTTGCCGGCAGGTACGGGAGCGGTCGTTTCGGGCTCAGCGGTCGTCTCGGGAGCGGCAGTCGTTTCGGGAGCAACCGTGGTCTCGGGTGCGGCAGTTGTGTCCGTGTTAACAGGGGTGGAAGGATTGGCGCATCCGGTCAGCAGCAGAACGTAGCAGAAGAGGATGAGCATGAGAGAACGAATCGTTTTCATGGGTGTAATCCTTTCCAATAAATTATTTTTGATCGCTTTGGGCGTTTTGCTTTGGCGTTTATTCTGCCCATTCACCCTCGGTGATCTTCGAGGGCGTTACGGTCATCGGGTTGGCGATGGCATTCTTGACCGCTTCACGGGCCGCGGCCTGCATATCGGCGGTGATGGCATCGGGATTGGGGTTATAGGTGATGCGGTCGATCGAGTCGCCGGTGATGGCGGCGTAATAGCTCAAGGCGGCGATATAGCGGCCGATGTTTTTGTTGAGATGATATCCGTCACGGGTGAGTCTGTCACCGAGGAAGGAGGTGCGTGCGTTCTGGATGGCGGTCATGTTGGGGATAAAGAGGGCAAAGCCGTTCTCCTCGGTCATGATCACGTTCTCGAGGCAATCAAGGATCATGTTGTACATGTTCATCTGATCGTTGTCATAGGAGGGGAAATTTCTGTGCGTGCTGTCCTGCTGATATGCCCAGGTCATGTGCCAGATCAGGGTAGCGTTCGGGCGGCGGCTTCTCACGTATTCGATCAGCTCGGGAAGCACGTCGTAGGAGCTGCGATGGCCACTCTTGCCCGAGGTCTGCTGCAGGGCGATGTAGTCCCACTCCTCATCGGTAATTGCCGTTTCGATCGTCGTTGTTTCGTTTGCTTCCCAGGTACCGTTCGTGTTTTTGAAATAGATGTAAGCCGGCTCGTCATTGCGGATGTTGTCGGCGTGCTGCTGGAGCGTACCGCCACCGTAGTAGACGTAGCCGAGCACGATCTCTTCCACGCCGGCCTCTCGGGCAATTTCCCAGAGGTAATTCATTGCATCTGCGGTAAAGCTTCCGCCGATGGTGAAGACCTTGAGCGCTTTAGGAGGATTGCAACCGTTCATCGTAGTTTCTCCTTTGTGTGAAAATCAGATTCGTTTTGTCAAATCAGCCCTTCGGCACGTAGACGCGAACGTGTGCCGCGGCCTGATCGTAGATGGCGGAGAT